>NZ_AYXS01000034.1:187118-187238 GCF_000505765.1 Asaia sp. SF2.1
TGACCGAAGAGAGTTACGACTATATCCGCGACGGCGCTGAGATCTATGTTCGGTCCTTTGCGACAATCAGGGCTGAGGCCGATCTCTCGGCTTATGGTCATGACGAGGCACGCGTTGCCG
>NZ_AYXS01000034.1:187369-187460 GCF_000505765.1 Asaia sp. SF2.1
GATATCACCCGTAATCTCGCTTTCGCTCCCGGCTTTGTCGCCGCGGCGCGTACCGCGCTGCTGGCTGGAAAGCCCGTTCTGTGTGACTCGG
>NZ_AYXS01000034.1:187518-187947 GCF_000505765.1 Asaia sp. SF2.1
AAATGGTGGCTCACGGTGTGACGCGTGCGCGGTTGCCAGCCCATAACCAGATTATCTGTACCTTGCGTGACATGCGTACACCGGAGCTGGCTAGATTTATCGGCAACACGCGATCGGCGGCGGCGGTCGATCTCTGGGGGAGCGACCTGGAGGGCGCGGTCGTGGCGATCGGCAATGCACCGACAGCCCTGTTTCGCCTGCTGGAACTCATCCTGCAGGGTGGCAAACGTCCCGCAGCCATTATCGGCATGCCGGTCGGCTTCATTGGCGCGGCAGAGTCCAAAGAGGCACTGGCAGCCTTCAATGAAATCCCTTGGGCTATCGTACGGGGTAGGCAGGGGGGAAGCGCCATGGCGGCCGCCTGTGTCAACGCGCTGGCCAGCGAGAGCGAATGACCGGTCTCTGCCAAATTCTCGGCATGGGGCCGGG
>NZ_AYXS01000034.1:188081-188962 GCF_000505765.1 Asaia sp. SF2.1
GTGGAGGACCCGCGCTATCTGGTCGATATGGCCGCATTTTACGACCGTTGTGCCCAGAGGCTTTCAGAAGAGCTGGCGAAAGGGCGTCGGATTGCGCTTTTGTGCGAAGGCGACCCGTTTCTGTACGGGTCGGCCATGTATCTGTTTGACCGCCTAAGCCCGCATTTTCGCTGCGAGATCGTGCCGGGCATTACCGGGATGAGCGGTTGCTGGTCAGCCGCCCATCTGCCGATGGTGCATGGTGATGATATTCTCAGTGTATTGCCTGCAACGCTCGATGAAGCCAGTCTCTCCGCGTGGCTCGCACGGGGTGATGCGCATGTGATCATGAAGATCGGGCGCAATTTTGCGAAAGTGCGTGCAGCCCTGCAGCAAAGCGGGCGCCACGAGAAGGCGGTGTATGTCGAGCGCGGCACACAAGCCGGGCAGGTCTGCCTGCCGCTCGATCAGGCGCCGGAAAAAGCTCCTTATTTCTCGATGGTCCTCGTGCCGGGGCGAAAGCGGGCCCGATGAAGCCTGTCCTGTATGTAGTTGGTCTTGGGCCCGGTGCTACGGGTCAGATCACAGCTGAGGCGCGTGAGGCGTTGGCTGCGGCAACTGATGTGCTGGGTTACGGGCTTTATGTCACCCGCGCCTTTGCGTCGGGGGTAGACGAGCGTGCAACGCCCCATGTGACGGATAATCGTGAGGAACTCGATCGCGCCCGCCATGCGCTCGATCTGGCAACGAGCGGGCGAGTGCCTGTGGTCGTCTCGGGCGGGGACGCGGGCGTTTTCGGCATGGCGAGCGCCGTGTTCGAGGCCGTGGCAGGCGGGCCACTTGCCTGGCGTGCTATCGATATACGCGTCATACCCGGCATCAGTGCCGTGCTCGCCGCGGCG
>NZ_AYXS01000034.1:189005-196321 GCF_000505765.1 Asaia sp. SF2.1
GCGAGGCTCGGGGCACCGCTTGGCGGCGATTTCTGTGTGATATCGCTCTCGGATAACCTCAAACCCTGGGACATCGTGGCGCGCCGCCTGAAGGCTGCGGCCGAAGCCGGATTTGTGATTGCGCTCTATAATCCCCGTTCTTTGGCGCGCCCTGGCCAGCTCGATCATGGATTCGAGGTGTTGCGTCGGGTGCTGCCAGGGGAGACGCATGTCGTATTTGCCCGCGCCATAGGCCGCCCCGGCGAGCATGTCCTGCATGTGCCCCTGGCTCAGGCCAGAGGCGAGGATGCGGATATGAGCACGCTGGTGCTGATTGGCTGCGCCTTCACTCATCTGATCGAACGCCCCGGCGAAACCCCCTGGCTCTACACGTTGCGCCGCGTACCCTGAAGCCGGGGATCGCCGCAGGTTACGCCGCCTTTTGAGCCGCGAAGCCTGATCCGTTCCAGCCATGTCATGGCGGCCTCGACCGTGTCGACTTCCTCGGCAGGCGGAAGAGGCGGGCGATCGACCATGATGACCTCAACGCCCAGTTGTCGGGCCGCCTCCAGCTTGGGGGCTGTGGCAGCCGCACCGGCATTTTTTGTCACGAGACAATCGATGCGATGCTTGCGAAACAGGGCGAGTTCGTCATCGAGCCGGAAAGGGCCGCATGCGAGCAGGAGGGCCGCGCCGTCTGGCAGCGCATCGCTGGGCGGATCGATACTGCGCAGAAGGTAATGATGCGGCGTATGCTTGAATGGATCGAGATCCTTGCGTCCTGTCGTCAGGAAAACCCGGCGCGGCGTCGTTCCCAGCATGGCGGGCACGGCGCTGATCCATGGCGCATGGCGCCATATCGCGCCTTCTCCGGCTCGCCATGCCGGGCGGGTAAGGCGCAGCAATGGGCGCGAACAGGCCATCGTAGCCGCAACAGCATGATGGCTCATGCGCGCAGCGAACGGATGGGTGGCATCGATCACTACGTCAGCCTCATGGCGGGTCAGCCAGGCGCTCAGCCCGGCGATGCCGCCAAACCCCCCCATGCGCATACGGGACGGAACCGGCAATGCCGACGCCGTGACACCCGCCAGAGAAAACGTGATATCATCACTCCCCCGGGACTCCAGCGCGTGACAGAGTTGGCGCGCCTCGGTGGTGCCCCCCAATATCAGGATATGCATTCCTTGCCCTCACTCTCTCCCTGTTCAGGCGCCAAACGCTGGCTGACGATCATTGGCCTGGGAGAGGACGGGTTTGATGCGCTTTCACGCAAGGCGCAACGGGCAATTCTCGAGGCAGATGTTCTGGTCGGCGGGCAGCGGCATCTGAGGCTTGTGGAGGGAAGGGGGCAGGCGCTGCGCGAGACATGGCCGTCGCCCTACGGGCAAGCCATGCAGGCTCTGGCGCGTCATGAAGGACGCAACGTCGTCGTTCTGGCCTCGGGGGATCCGTTCTTTTTCGGGATTGGTAAGCAGATCGCTGCGCATTTTGGCTCTGATGGCCTTCAGGTCATACCCTCACGCTCCTGCCTGACCCTGGCCTGTGCCAGAACAGGATGGTCGGCACAGGATGTCGGTCTCGTCTCGCTCTGCGGCCGGCCCATGAGCCGCCTGCTGCCCCATTTGCAGCCGGGTGCAAGGCTCGTCATTCTCTCGGCAGATGAGACGACGCCCGCCTTTCTGGCCGCATGGCTGGACGAGAAGGGATGCGGTGAGAGCGTGATCCATCTGCTCGAGGCACTCGATGGACCCGAAGAACGACAACGGGTGTTCCGGGCCCACGAAGGTGCACCCGGCGATGTGGCGCGGCTCAACATGATGGCGGTGGAGATTGTGGCCGGCAGGGGGGCGTCATTGCTGCCTCTGGCCTGCGGTCTGCCTGACCATTTTTTCGAGCATGACGGTCAGATCACCAAACAGGAGATACGCGCGATCACCCTCAGCGCCCTTAGCCCCCATCCGGGGCAGGTGTTGTGGGATCTTGGGGCAGGATCGGGGTCGATCGGTATCGAGTGGATGCTGCGCCACCCCTCGAACCAGTGCTTTGCCATTGAACGCAATACAGAGCGTTGTGCGCGTATCGCTCGCAACGCGGAAGCTCTGGGTGTTGACCAGCTTCACGTGGAACAGCGTGACCTGTCTGAGCACCTGTCCGACATGCCGGCGCCCGATGCTGTGTTTGTCGGCGGCGGCATCAGCACGCCCGGATTGCTCGACAATGCGTGGTCTGCGCTCCGTTCTGGCGGCAGGCTGGTAGCCAATGCCGTCACGCTTGAGGGCGAGCAACGGCTTTTCGAGGCTTTTCAAGCATGGGGCGGTGCGCTATCGCGCATCAGCATGGAGCGTCTAGGACCAATAGGGACCATGCATGGATTCAGGTCGGCCATGACGGTCACACAGTACAAGGCTGTCAAACCATGATCATGGGAGGATTGGGTTGCAGGCTCGAGGCATCCCCCGAGGCCATGATTGATGTGGTGAGGCTGGCCATTGAGCGCTGGGGCCTGCCGCATGGTTTTGCCGTTCCGGCGTTCAGGCAGAATCACGTCGCTGTGCAGGCTGTGGCCCAGCTTTTCAAACTACCCGTCACGGTAGTCGATCTCCTGTCTCTCGCCTCGGCCCAGCCGCGCTGTCTGACCCACTCCGAGCGTGCGCGTATGACAATGGGGTTCGGCTCCATAGCGGAAGGCTGCGCTCTGGCCGTTCTGGGGCCGCACAGCCAGTTGCTCGGCGCGCGACTTGCAGGAGACGGCGTGACCTGCGCCTTTGCCATGATCAAGGCTGGATCGCTGAGCCCGTGACCGTTCATTTTATCGGGGCGGGGCCGGGGGCTGCTGATCTGATGACGCTGCGGGGCCGCGCCATTCTGGAACGCGCGCCGCTCTGTCTTTATGCGGGCTCGATCATCCCATCCGAGATCCTGGCTTTCTGCGGGCCTGACACCAGACAGATCGATACGGCGCCCCTTTGTCTCGACGAAATCGAAGCCTTGTTTGTTGCGGCTCATGAGGCCGGTGAGGACGTCGCGAGGCTCCATTCGGGTGATCTTTCGCTCTACAGTGCGGTGGCTGAACAGATCGCGCGGCTGGAGCAAAGAGGTATTGCCTACACGCTGACACCAGGTGTGCCGGCTTTCGCCGCAGCCTCTGCCGCGCTCAGGCGCGAGCTGACTGTGCCGGGCGTTGCTCAGAGTCTGGTCCTGACGCGTCTGTCAGGGCGCGCTTCGGCCATGCCAGAGGCAGAGACCCTTGAGGCTTTTGCTGCGACCGGCGCGACACTGGCGATTCATCTTGCGGTGCATCGACTGGAAGAAATTGTAAGCCGCCTGCTGCCGTTCTATGGCGCAACCTGTCCTGCTGCCGTGGTCGCGCGGGCGAGCTGGGCTGATGAACATCGCGTGCAGGGAACGCTCGCAACGATTGTTTCCCTGATGGCGGCTGAGCCCGAGGCCCGCACGGCCCTCATTCTGGTTGGCAGAGCCCTCGAGCCTGGGACGTTCCGCGAAAGTGCGCTCTATGACCCCGATTACCAGCGGCGATTTCGTGGTCGCGACAAGGATAACGTCCCACTTCCGGCACCACGTCTCGTCACCTGAGCATGATCGGTGCTGGGCAGGATAACGCGATAGATGCGGCCCGGCAGACATGGACCAAGCGTTGACGGGGCTGCCTGAAAAGAAAGGCTAACAGACAGGAGCGCCTGTTTTATGCGACGACTTTCCCGGCAGCGTTTTGCTTGTGCACCTGTCGCTCCATCCATTTCTGGGCGGTCAGTTTCATCTCTGGATTGAGCAGGCGGTAGAGGCGCAGCAGATCGTCTTCATCCGGGGTCAGGACTGCGGGGATATCTTCTTCAATCATGCCAGTCAGAAAGACCTCGGTCGAGACCCCGAAGAGGTCCGCAAGCTTGGGAATGTATTTCCTCAAACTACCGACACGTCCGGTTTCCCAAAAAGCAACAGCCGATCGTGAAACACCCAATGTATCCGCAAGTTGTTGTTGACTGAGACCTTGGCTTTTTCTCAACATTGCAATGCGTCTCGTGAGCGCAAAGCTTGGAGATATCTTCTGCGATCGTTCGCTGGTCATCTTTTTCAGGTCTCTGTTCTAGCGGAAGCCTGCTATCGCACCGCGTAGCATTTGAGTTAATAAGTTATCATCCGGTTCTTCGTCAAATCATGTCGAATGACGCCAGGGAGATTTTCTTAGCGCACCCCCGATATGGTCAAGGAAAGCCGATACCCGTGCCGGATGGGAGCGGCCGGGGGGTGTCAGCAGGCAGAGTTCTGTTTCGGGTAAGGACCATTCCGGCATAAGCCTGATCAATGTGCCATTTTGTATGTCCTGCGCGATCATGAACTCCGGGAATATTCCAATACCCAGCCCGGCCCGCAGCGCGGGTAAAAAGGCTTCAGCATTGTTTGAGCGGTAACGGCTCGTCGGTGGATCGACCTGCATGGTTTCCCCGTCGCGGCTCATGCGCCATGCTCCGGGGGGCTGTGTGCCTTCATAGATCAGCCCGTCATGCTGCCTGAGATCCCTGGGGTGAGATGGCGCACCATGCCGGGCGAGATAGTCCGGGGAAGCCACCAGAAACAGCGGTATGCGACAAAGGCGTAATGCCCGCAGCGATGAGGGGGCATGGGCCGCGATACGTATGGCGATATCGAACCCCCCACCGATCAGGTCAAGTTGGGTATCCGCATAGGTCATGGCGAGATGGATTTCGGGATACCGCGTCAGAAAATCCGGAAGCAGTGGTGCCACATGATTGAGACCGAAAGAGATCGGGGCGGTCAGGCGCAGCAATCCATGCGGGTGATGAACGGCCTGGCGCAATTCGGCCTCGGCAGCCTCGCCCTCGCTGAGAATTCGGTTGGCGTGTGCCAGTACGCGCTGCCCTGTTTCAGTCAGGGCGAGCTGGCGTGAGGTCCGGTTCAGCACATAGGTGCCCGTGCTCTGTTCCAGACGTGCAATGGCCTTGGAAATGGTGGGACGCGACAGGCCAAGAGCCTGTGCTGCAGCACTGAAGGAGCCAAGTTCGACCACACGGGCAAAGATGGCCAAAGCCTCGAAGTCAGGCAAGCGCTGTGTCATGAAATGGAACCGATCTGTTGCCATTATTTCTATATATTGACGTGCGCCCGATTGCCTATGGTCGATCATCACTCAGGAGGATCATCTCATGATCGACTACCGTCCATTTGCTTCGATCGGCCACGCCGACCATGGCTGGTTGAAGGCCGCGCATCATTTTTCCTTTGCCGGTTATCACGATCCTGCCCGTATGGGCTGGGGTGCGCTGCGCGTCTGGAATGATGACGAGCTTGCACCGGATAGCGGTTTTCCCTCTCATCCGCATCGGGATATGGAGATCATCACTTATGTCCGTCAGGGGGCCATTTCACATCGTGACTCGCTGGGTAATGAGGGCCGGACCGAGGCAGGACAGGTACAGGTCATGTCAGCCGGGACAGGGATCGTTCATAGCGAAGCCAATCTTGAGGCCATTACCACCACGCTCTTCCAGATCTGGATCCAGCCCGACCGGCGTGGTCACGCGCCCTCGTGGGGCACGCGGCCTTTCCCGGTTGAGGCACGGGCCAATCGGCTGGTGACATTGGCCTCCGGTGTCGAGGGTGATGAGGATGCGCTGCGGATCAATGCCACGGCACGGGTCCGGGCAGCGACGATCGAGAAAGGTAGCGCGCTTGAGTGGCTGCTTGAGCCTGGCTGGTCGGGCTATGCCGTTCTGGCTTCTGGCGATGTCACCCTCGTCACTCCCGGATCGCGCGTGAAACTCGCTCCACGCGATGGGGCTGCGCTGCGTGACGAGGCTTTCGTGACAATCGAAGCAGCCAGCGTTTCGGAAATCGTGATTGTCGAAACACGCGACTGATTATCAGGGCATGGTCAGGGCTTAGGCAGTCAACGCACCCATCATGCCAGGCAGTCTGGAAGGATCGCCCTTCGCCGGCGTCAATTGTGACGCAAAATGTCTGAATATTCTTCCCTATACCCTCCCCCCTAGGGTATAGGGAGTTTATGAGCCCACCGAATCACCGAAAAATCGCCCTTCGCCTCAAGCAGGCCCACGGCCATCTGGCGACGATCCTCGACATGATCGAGGCCGATCGAAGCTGCGCCGATCTGGCCCAGCAGATTCAGGCTGTTGAAAACACCCTGCGTAATGCCAAGCGTGCCCTGATTCAGGACCATGTCGAGCATTGCGTGATTGAGGCGATGGAAGATGGCGGAACCGGGCGCGACGATGCCATGCGCGAATTTGCCCGTCTCGTTAAATATCTCTGACAGGGGCGTCGCATGATCAGATGTCTCGCCGTGATACGCCGTAGGACTTTGGCGGTCTCTGTCGTTCTGACGGGTCTCGTGGTTTCATCGTGTCTAGCTGGCACGGCGCGGGCAGGGGAGTCCTGGCGTCATGTCTTCACGCTGCCTGAGGAGGCGCAGCGCAACGAGCATGTCGTGATCGTCTCGCTGTCACAGGGCGAGGTGTTCCCCTCAGTGCAGGCGATGGCGCGGGTCGATGCCGATACGAGCCGGGTTATCGATATCCATGCAGCCGGTGCAGGCAAGGTGATGGCGGTGCATGTGACGCCGGGTCAGCCTGTCAAACGCGGCGAGGCGTTGATTTCCTACACCGATCACTCCCTGCATGAGCTTCAGCTTCAGCGTGAACAGGTCGATGCCGCCCTGGCTTCGGCGCGTGCCGGTGAGGCGGAGGCGACGATGCTCTATCGTCGCGGTGCGGCGCTTGTCGGGAGTGCGGTCTCACGCGGGGAGCTTGAACGACGCCGGATGGTGCTCGAACAGCAGCGCGGACTGGTGAAGGCCCGCGAGGCGGACCTCGCGACGCTCGAACACAGGCAGACGGAGGAATTCACCTCCGTAACCGAGCGGATCGTGCAGGACGAGGCATCGGATCTGATCAGCCCGGTCGATGGCGTCGTGCAGGCTGTGCGCACCTCTGTCGCAGCCGATATCAATGCTGGCGACAATCTTGTGACCGTGGTCGATCTCTCCCGCCTCTGGCTGAGCGCCGATCTCTCGCCCGAAGATGCTGCCGGGTTGGCACCCGGAGGCAAGGCGCGGTTTCGCCCGGCCAGTCAGGAAAAAGGACGGGTAATCGAGGCGCGGATTACCACCGTGGCGGGGCTCGCCGATCCTGCCACCGGACTTGTGCGCGTGGTCTGTACGCTCGATCATCCACCTTCTTCACTGCGCCCGGGCATGATGCTCGATGCGGCTTTCCAGGCCGGCGAGGGGACGCAGGGCCTGCGTGTGCCGGTGGCAGCGCTTCAGCAGATTGATGGTG
>NZ_AYXS01000034.1:196367-196523 GCF_000505765.1 Asaia sp. SF2.1
AGGATGTGGTGTTCGTCCAGCAGGATACCACGCATTTCATGCCCGTTTCTGTGCAAGTCAAGGCGCGTGATGACGAGCAGGCCATTGTGAGCGGGGCCTTGCACGATGGCGACAGGCTGGTGGGCGATGGCAGTTTCACGCTCAAATCAATGGCGC
>NZ_AYXS01000034.1:196594-197058 GCF_000505765.1 Asaia sp. SF2.1
TGCTTTCTTCCATGACAGCGGACTGAGCGCGTCATGTGGGAATTTCTGCAGCGCAGCAAGCTTGCTGTACTCGCGCTTTGCGCGATGCTGGTCCTGGCCGGGCTGATGGTGGTGCCGGGCCTGCCGGTCGAGCCCGTCCCTGATATCTCGCCCCAGCAGGTGCTTGTTTCGGTCACATCGCCGGGTCTTGCGACGGAAGAAGTGGAAAAGCAGATCACCTTTCCGCTCGAAGCGAGCCTGACGGGACTGCCGGATCTGATCGATCTGCGCTCCGTTTCGCGCACGGGGCTCTCGGTCGTCTATCTGCAGTTCAGCGATACTTCCAACCTTGATCTCGACCGGACACGGGTCAATGAGCGTCTGCAAAAGGCCCGCGAGGCCATTGCCGTGCCGGTCAGTGTTGCGATGGGGCCTCTGGCCACCGGCATGGGCGAGATCATGCAGATGCAGATCGATGGCGACGG
>NZ_AYXS01000034.1:197130-199837 GCF_000505765.1 Asaia sp. SF2.1
GTGCCGGGCGTGGCTGATGTGAATGTCAATGGCGGGGCCGAGGAGACCTATACGCTGACCCTCGACCCGGCCCGCCTTCGTGCCCACGACATCGCGCTTGGCAGGATCTATGCCGCGATAGAAAGCAATAATGCCTCATCGGGCGGGGGGTGGATTGCACGCGGGGCGGAGCAGCAGGTGGTTGTGGGTCGCGCCCTTGTCGGCTCGCTGGCCGATTTCGGGGCCATCCCTGTGGCGATGGGGGCCAACGGGCTGGCCATTCGCCTGCGTGATCTGGGCCGCGTCTCGCTTGAGGCGCGCCTGCGTCTCGGCGCTGTCACGCGCGATGGCAGGGGTGAGATCGTCAACGGTGTCGTTCTCATGCAGAAGGGCGCCAGTTCCAATGCGACGCTCGATGCGATTGATGCTGCGTTGCCAGCCATCCAGCAGACCCTACCCCCGGGCGTCACGCTCAAGCCATTTTACCGGCGCTCGACCCTGACCGACGAAACCATACGCACCATCAAGGAAAACCTCATCCTCGGGGCGTGTCTGGTTTTTGTGACGCTGCTTGTCGTGCTGGGGAACTGGCGCGCCGCGCTGGTAATTGTTTCTGTCATCCCTGTCTCGCTCGTCATGGCTTTTGTCGGGATGCGTGTTTTTGGCATTTCAGCCAATCTGCTCAGTCTCGGCGCGATCGATTTCGGTATGATCGTGGATGGCTCGCTGGTGGTGGTCGAGCATCTCATGGTCGAGCGCGCGCGCAACAGACCGGGTGAGAGCCTCGACTCACTGGCCATTCACACCGTGCGTACCGTGCTGCGACCGGTCAGCTTCGCCATTTTCGTGATTATCATGGTCTATCTGCCCATCCTGACCCTGCAGGGGGTGGAGGGCCGTATGTTCAGACCCATGGCGCAGACGATCATCATGGGGCTCGTGACCTCGCTCGTTTACTGCTTTGCTGTCGTGCCGATCCTCTCTGCGCTTTTGATGCGTCATGCGCCGCAGGACCGCGAAACGCATGTCGTCCAGTCTCTCAGGCGCCGTTATGAGCCAGCTCTGGACTGGTGCGCTGCGCATACACGCAGCGTCTTTATGGGTACAGCCTGTATCTTCCTGCTCGCGCTCGTGCTCGCCTCACGGCTGGGCGGCGAATTCGTGCCCCAGCTTGAGGAGGGGGCGCTGGTGGTCAATGCCATGCGCCTGCCAAGCGCCTCTCTGCCCACTGTTCTGGCATCGGTAACGCAGGAAGAGCGCCTGTTGCGTAGTTTCCCTGAAGTCGAGACCGTGGTGAGCAATACCGGTACCGCCGCCATCCCGACCGATCCGATGGGAACGAACGAGACGGATAGCTTTGTTTTCCTCAGGCCACGTCATCAGTGGCGTGCAGGGATGACCCAGTCGAAGCTTGTGAGCGCCATGAGCGCCAAGCTCAGTCATGACCTTCCCGATGCGGCCTATTCCTTCACACAGCCGATCGAGATGCGCATGGACGACCTGTTATCGGGTGTGCGTACACAACTGGCTATCTCGGTCTATGGCGATGATCTGTCGATGCTGGACAAGCTGGCCGCGCATCTTGTGAGCGTGATCGCCTCGGTGCCGGGGGCTGCCGATGTTGCCCAGCAGGGTGAGGGGACGGTGGCGTATCTTCATATCGACATCAACCGCGATGCTGCGGCGCGACTGGGCGTTGCGGTGCCGGAAATTCTCTCCACCATCGAGGCGGTGGGTGGCCATATCGGGCGGCCGGTGATTATCGATAATGCCCTTATACCGACACAGATCCGCTTTGCCGGCGGTGCAGTGGCCAGTGCAGCCCGTATCGGCGGGTTGCAGATCAGGCGCGAGGACGGGCGCGGCTGGGTTCTGCTCAAGGATGTCGCGCATATCGCTGTTGATGAAACGACGGCGCGTATCGACCGGGACAGTCTGCGCCGCCGGGTCATCGTGCAGGCCAATGTGCGCGGGCGCGATGTCAAATCTTTCGTTCTTGCTGCGCAGGCAAAGGTCGGGGCATCGCTGCATCTGCCTCCGGGCTACAGGCTCGAATGGGCGGGCCAGTTCCGCAATCTGGACTCGGCCATGACGCGCCTCGCCCAGGTTGTGCCCGTGGCTCTGGTTCTGATCTTCGTTTTTCTGGTGCTCGCTCTGGGCTCACCCCGGGCGGCGCTGCTGGTTTTCATCAACCTGCCGATTGCCGCTACAGGGGGTATCTTTGCCCTCGCCATCAGGGGGCTGCCATTCAGCATTGCCGCCGGAATCGGGTTCATCGCGCTGTTCGGGGTGGCCATTCTCAATGGTGTCGTGCTGGTCAGCCAGATCCGTGATTACCGCCTGACGGGGATGGGCGCTGCCGAGGCGGCCTTTGCTGCGGCAAAAGCCCGCTTTCGCCCGGTTCTGGCCACGGCTTCAGTGGCCAGTTTCGGCTTTTTCCCCATGGCGTTTTCCGGCAGTGCCGGGGCCGAAGTCGAACGCCCTCTGGCAAGTGTCGTGATTGGAGGGCTGATCACATCAACCCTCCTGACCCTGCTCGTGTTGCCGCTACTCTATGCACGGTTCTTCAGCCGGGAGGATGCGACGCGTCCGGTGCAAGAGGCCGATCAGCCCATGCGGTGAAGGGCGCAGAGCTTGTTGCCGTAGGGGTCGCGCAGATAGGCGAGATAGAGCGTGCCGATGGGAGATTCACGCGGGCCGGGGGGATTTTCGATGGCGGTACCGCCAT
>NZ_AYXS01000034.1:199902-202953 GCF_000505765.1 Asaia sp. SF2.1
GCGCGACACCGGCCTTGTGCCACGCATCGACAGCTTCGGGCGAGGCCGCCTTGAAACCGATCGTCCCGCCATTGGCGCCGGTCGCGGGTTCGCCATTGAGCGGCGTGGTGATCATGAGCCTGCCACCATCATGCGTATAGAACAGGCGGTTCGGGGGCACCATCTCACCCGGCGGACAACCAAGCGCGCCCAGAGCGGCGTCGTAAAACGCTTTCGAGGCGTCGAGGTCGTCACTGCCTATCGTGATATGACTGAACATGAACTCTCTCTCCTGCTGATGAACCCGGCATCCGAGGGCGCCCTTGACGGCTTTCCTCCACCATCCGGGGGCAGAAGTCTCTGCCGCATGGGAGGATCGGTAGATCGGGCAGGGCTGTCAATCCGGCCCCCCAGTCCGCTTTGCAGGCGCGCGGTGCAGGCAAGCGGAAGTGGGGTCTATACGGCATAAAGGCCGGGAGTGTTTCCACTCCCGGCCTGAGCGGGCGATTTGCGATGTGAGGCTTGTCGCGCTGCGGTCAGAGGCTCGCGCTGACGCGCCCGAAATAATAGCCGCCGGTGAAGGGCACCTGATTGGAGAACTGATCGTACATCGACCCACCTGCCGGTACGAGATTGCCTGGGAGACGACGGGGGCGGACATTGAACACGTTGTTCACGCCGATGGAGGCATGGACGCGCGAGGTGATCTTGTAGCCAACCTCAAGATCCGTCAGCCAGCGGGGTGTATTCTTGAACTGGCCAAAGCAGGAATTGGAGTAGCGCAGGGCGCCACCGCTGGCACAGGTTGCCGAGGCCGGGGTCCAGTCCTGATAGGTCATCATGTTGGTGGTTTCGCCATAACGGCTCTGGCGGATATTCACATCCCACTTGCCGATG
Organism: Asaia sp. SF2.1; assembly: GCF_000505765.1. Taxonomy (NCBI): domain Bacteria; kingdom Pseudomonadati; phylum Pseudomonadota; class Alphaproteobacteria; order Acetobacterales; family Acetobacteraceae; genus Asaia; species Asaia sp. SF2.1. Next base: position 200,779 of record NZ_AYXS01000034.1, read on the forward strand.
GTCCACAGCGCGTTGAGAATGATCTTGCTGCGGGGTGTGGCGGTGGTGATGTAGGCGATGGTCTGCTCGTTCAGCAGCGGCTTGCCGATGGTCGAGATGCCATTGTGATGCAAGCGTGTGCGGTTGAGGTTGAACGCCGCCATCAGCGCCAGATTGCCGTAATCATGCATATGCACAAGGTAATCGGCCTTGATATCCAGACCCTGCGTGCGCGTGCTGGCCCCGTTCGAGAGGAAGTAGGCCGAAGACGCTGCCGCATTGGTGGCAGTCGGGGAGACATCGAAGCCGAAAGAGCGGATGGCGTCCAGCGCCTGTGCGCCACGCACCGTACCACCCTGCACGATACGGTCACGCAGATTGATCTGGTACACATCGGCCTCGACATGCAGGCCGCGTACCGGCTCCATGGTAAAGCCCGCACTGGCATTAACCGAGCGTTCCGGCTTCAGGCCTTGCGCACCCAGTGAGCGGGCGGCGGCGGACTCCACCGGAAGCTGACCGCCAACGCTGCCGGTACCGGCAAAGATGTTCAGACGGCTGAAATGGGATTCCTGCAGTGTCGGCGCACGGAACCCGTTGGCGATGGTGCCACGCAGCGCGAAGCGTCTGGTGAAATCATAGCGCGCTGAAAGCTTGCCGTTTTCGGTGTTGTCAGTGTCGGTATAATATTCGTAGCGGCCTGCCACATCGATGGAGAGCTTGCGCGTGGGGCGGAAGGTCGTATCCACATAGGCCGAGTAGATGTTGCGATACCACGTGCCTGCCGATTGGGGCGGGATACCGGCATGTTCCACCGGGCCGCCATCGAGATAGGACTCCGGATTACCCGAGATGATCTGATAGGAGTCCAGACGGTGCTCACCGCCGAACGCCAGGCTGACCGGCATAGACCAGATATTGAACCCGCGACGCAGGTCGAGATTATTCGTCCACTGCGTGTTTTTCTGGGTGTAGTCCCAGAACTTGCTGGGTGAATAACCTGTGCGGGCAAGTTCGCCCAAATTGACGACATCGCGGATGCTGATGCGCGAATTATCGCCGCCATAGACGGTTGAGAGATTCCAGTCGAAGCCGAACAGGTTCTCGCCCTTCAGGCCCAGCTCGGCGGCGTAATCCAGTTCATCATCCCCCGTGATGGGGCGGAGTTCGCTGATGCCTGCGGCGGGTACGACATAGGGGTATTTATAGGCGCGCATTTCGGCATGGCGATAGCCAAGCGTGGCCTGTCCGTAGAGTTCAATGCCAGCGGCAAGCGGCTTGCCGAAATTGAGCGCGAAGGTCTCGCGTGTTTCCTTCGGTGTGCTCAGATAATCGGTCTTGCGACCACGCCAGCTTTCGGAGCCCGGCTTGACGCCCACAAAGTAGTTCTTGGTATCGGCACCGGCCGGCCAGTAGCCGAGCAAAGCATGATCGGGTCCCCAGGCAATGGCGTGTTGTGTCTGATAGAACTGCGCGCCCAGATGGACATAACCATCCTTGCCGAGTTTGAACCCGCCATCAGCGTCAAGCTGGTATTGCTCGCCACTGCCGAGATAGGCATTGGCACCGCCCTGACCGCTGAGCGTCAGACCGTGATCCTTTTTCCTGGTAATGATATTCACCACACCGGCGATGGCGTCAGAACCATACATGGCGGCGGCGCCATCCTCGAGCACCTCGATATGGTCGATCATGTTGCCAGCCAGCATGTTCAGATCGACGCCTGACGAGGCAAATTGCGGCCCCGGCTTCTGCACGATATTGGCGGTGGAATGACGGCGCTTTCCATCGACCAGAACCAGCGTCTCGTTCGGCCCCAGACCACGCATCTGGATGGACGACACCAGCGAGTTGGTGTTGGACCCGCGCGCGCTCATGGTGATGGAGGGATAGGTGCGTGTCAGCGCATTGGCGACGTTCAGTTCACCTGAGCGCTCCAGTGTCTTGGAGGAGATGACCACGACGGGGCTGATGCTCTGGCGGGCCTTCACATGGCTTTCACGCGTGCCTGTCACGACCACCTGCTCGGCATCGTCGGTGCTTTTGACGAATTTGTTTTTCTTCGTCAGGGCCGTGGTCTTGTCGGCTTTTTTCTGTGCGACGTCCTGCGCCTCGGTGGCGCTTGCGGCATCGGCAGCGCGGCTCACGAAGGGCGTGCAGGCAGTCGTTGCAACGAGGAACAGGGCAAGTCTTTTC
>NZ_AYXS01000034.1:203066-203955 GCF_000505765.1 Asaia sp. SF2.1
GTAAAGTTAAGATTTTATGGCAACATGTCGAAAGATTTCCATAGTATATTTATATGTTTCTAGGTTCGTTCGAGGAATGATTCTATACCTATATTATGTAAGGTAAGCACAATCTAGATATGTGATTCTGAAGTTATTGTTGGAGGATGATTCGTATACATATACAGTGGTCAATATATTTACGATATATTCATATATAAATATTCCGCATCAATGTTTCCTCTAGCATCTGCCTATCTGGTCTCTGCCATCTTGGCACCACGGGAAAAAGATTTTTGCGCGATAGATGAAATGTAACTACTTTATAAATATAATTTCATTCCGGTTAGTGGGTAGATCGTTCTGGTTTTCGTATTTTGACCGGCCGCAGCGTGGTTGAGCGTCGTGTCATAAACTTGTCATGAAGCCGACCGGGTAATCCGACAGGTGATACCCCCCTTGAACGGCCATGATCATAACGATATCCGATCAATCGCGTGTCTGCAGGCGGAGCGGCTCTCCAAGAGAGTCGCTGCGACAGCGCCGCGCACGGGCTATAAGAGAAAGGCATTGTTGCGCCCCCTCTGCGATATTGTCTCCAAGGCTTGCGCTTTGCGAGCTTACAGAGTTTCGGCACGTACCGGCCTGGGGGCAGACCAGCCGGGAGGTGATCTCATCTGTCTGAGGTCATAGGGCAATCGCATGTCTGAATGATGCTCGTCTGGAACTGATCCTCATTGCATCCGCGAAGCTGGAGCTGGACGATTTGTCGGGCGCTTTCGTCTCGCTGAGTGCAGATCATGGAGCGACGGCAGGTCAGCAGATCTTCCGTTATCCGTTTGATGCCGCGTGCGGGGCTCAAAGGATCGTGGTGTCAGCATAACTGATTTGTCACAGGATGCGTCCTGCC
>NZ_AYXS01000034.1:204029-208121 GCF_000505765.1 Asaia sp. SF2.1
CAAGAAATGTTACAAAAGACCCTGTGTATCCTTGCTGCTGGTGTTGATAAAGTCGAGGGGTAATCCCAGAGGAAAAGATGACAGCAGCACCAATCCTGAGCATAATAATACCGTGCTACTGTGAAGAACAAAATGTCAGGCCTCTCATTAATGCACTCGAAAAAACGCTCAGTGGCATTGCGTGGGAAATCATTTTTGTCGATGACAATTCACCCGACGGGACGATCCACACGGTCCGGAATATTGCGGCGCTGGATCGGCGCGTGCGTGGCATCGTCCGTATGGGCCGTCGTGGCTTATCGTCGGCCGTGACCGAGGGCATATTATCCTCATCGGCAACATTCGTTGCGGTGATGGATGGTGACCTGCAACATGACGAGTCCTGCCTGCTTCCCATGCTGGCCGCTCTCCAGGAGGATCAGTATGATCTCGCCGTCGCCAGTCGGCACGTGCTCGGGGGTGACTGTGGGGGGCTCTCCGGTTTCTGGCGGCGTTTCATTTCCCGTCTGGGCAATCTGGTGGCCATGTCTGCCTCTGCCCTGATCAATGACCCGATGAGTGGCTTTTTCCTGATGCGGCAGCGTGATTTTGAAGCGCTCGCTCCTCGTCTGACCGGACACGGGTTCAAGATCCTGTTCGAGATTATCATGACCAGTCCGAAATCGCTCCGGATCAAGGAGTGTCCCATGGTTTTCCGGGAGCGCGTTCATGGCGAAAGCAAGATGACACCCAGGATCATTGGCCAGTTTTTTGTGGCTCTGGCTGAAATCAAGATACGAAACGCCTTCCGGTGATCATGTCAGGCGAAGGTGGGCTCTCTTGAAGCAACTGAACAAAATAGTCGTCGCGTATTATCCGCATTTTTTTCTGCTGTTCGCGGCCCTGTTGATACGGTTCATGACATTGGGGAACCCCATCCTTGAATGGGATGAGGAATTCTATCTCTTCGGAGGGGGGCGGTTACTGCAAGGCTATCTGCCCTATGTTGACTTCTGGGACCGCAAGCCAATTGGCCTGTTTCTGCTCTACGCCGTTTTTCATCTCTTCGGGGCGTATCGGGTTATCGCCTATCAGATCGGGGCACTGCTCGCCCTGTGGGGCACGGCGCTACTGATACGTCGCATGGCGTTGAGGATTGCTCCCGCCAGCGGAGCGCTGGTTGCGGCGCTCATCTATGAGATTTGGCCCACTCTGGCGCAGGGCGAAGGTGGCCAATCGCCTGTTTTCTACAATCTCCTGGTCGCTGGCGCGATGTGCCTTCTTCTGGATCACCTGCAAGATTTCCAGGGGAACGATCGGAAACGCCGTAGAACGCTCGGCATCCTGATCATGCTCCTTTTCGGGGTGGCTATTCAGATAAAATATACCGTTGTCTTCGAAGGGATGTTTGCTGGTCTATATCTGATATATCGGGAAATAAGATCAGGGAGTGCCCCCAGAAGCATCATTGCTGACTCTGCCATATGGGTTTTCGTTGCTGTATTGCCCACGATTGCCTCTGCTCTTTTCTATATAATGAGCGGTTATGGGCATGAGTGGCTGTTTTCCAATATTTCCTCGGTGTTTCTGCGTGCGACCGAGAGTCATCAGATTATCTCGGAAAGACTGATCAAGCTCATGCCTTTGCTGGGGCCGTTTTTCATCGTCATGGGCGTGAATTTTCTGTCCGGAAGAAGCTATTCTGCACAACAGGCACCTTACGTCTCGTTTCTGACTATGTGGGCGATGGTGGCGTTCGGTGCGTTCGTGATTTTTGGCACCTGGTACATCCATTATATCCTCCCGCTCCTCGTACCCTTTTCCATCCAGATTGCCCCGCTGTTCTACAGGAAATCCGGTCGCAATCTGGCGTGGCTTATGGCAATTCTCGGGCTGGTGGCGTCGCAGCTGAGTACCTGGAAGCATTTGAGATCGAGTGGTGGAGAAGAGCTTTTCCTGGCGCTCGAGAAAAGTGTGGATTACGGAAAATCAGGTTGCCTTTTTATCTATAACGGTCCCGTTGCGCTCTATGATGCCCTGCCATATTGCCGATTGACGTCGCATCCCTTTCCATCCCATTTCGGGCTCCAGCGCGAAGCGGGTGCAACGGGCATGGACCCTCTCGCGGAGCTGCATGCGGTTCTGACGCAGGAACCTGCATATATCATTAGCCAGGAGCCGGAAGCTGCCGGTGAAAACCGGAATGTGCGCAAGGCGCTGTATGACGCGCTCTCCCGGGATTATGTCAGGACCTACAGCTGGATTTCGCGACCCCATCGCAGAATGCTGTCGGTTTATAAACGGAGCGGGGGAGTGCTCCCGCCTCACCCTGCGCTTGCGCCTGTCCCACAGTCAGAGTGACCTCCCTTTTGTCAAACCTCATGGCGCGGGTGTCGTGATCGTTCCGATCGAATAATGAGACACGTGGCCAATCGCGTCCGTCCCCGTGCCGCAGATCGACCAGGGACAGGCATTTGGGCGATTGCCTCGAACCTTCATGCCGCGCGACGTTCCCGCTACATGACGCGCCTTTTCGTACGCATCTTTACGCTGTACCAGGACGGGTTCAGGATCGGCCGGGTCGTAAGTTGCCTGTTCGTGCCCCGGCAATCATGGCTGCTCATGTCAGGCGGCTAAATGAGCCTGCGATGCCAGATGAATTGGCACTTTTCTCCCGTCTGATCGCGCCGGTCGGATGATCGCGTCCAGGAAAGGCCTCACGGTTCCTGACTGTACGTTTGGTACGATTACCGCAGCCTCCCTCGGGAAACGCATCTCAACGCGACGGTAAGAGACCCAATTTTCATTTCACAGCGTGATTTTTGCGATTTGAGCCTCTGGGGAATAGCCTCTTCGCAAACTGGCGTCTTTTCCGCTGCCTCGATGGGTTTCAGCGTGTGGCACGCTGGCGACGGCCAGCCAGAGCCGCCGGACAAGGTCACCGTGCTGATTTTCAGATTTGCAAAATGGCGCATGTTATGGATTGATACATTATATCATCATTCAGAGCCGAGCTGCTGCCCATGACCCGTGCCCGTCTATCGCTTTTCCTCTCATCGGCCCTGTTCGGTGCCGTAACGCTTGCCGACGCTGCACGCGCCGATGAAGGTATGTGGACATTCGATCATCTGCCCAACGCGGCTTTGCAGAAGACCTATCATTTCGAGCCTGATGCCGCCTGGATCCAGCACGTTGTGCAATCCTCGGCACGTCTGGCCGAGGGATGCTCTGCTTCCTTCGTGTCAGGCAACGGTCTGGTCATGACCAATCATCACTGCGCCAATTCATGCCTTGCCGCCTTGTCTGACAAGGATCACGACTATTTCCGCAACGGGTTCTACACGAAGGACCTCGCCGATGAGCGCCAGTGCCCCGGTATGGAGCTCGATCGCCTCGACACCATGAAAGATGTGTCTGCCCCTGTGGCAGAAGCCACCAAGGGCAAACAGGGGGCCGCCTATTCGGCAGCCCTGCAGGAAGTGGAAAGCAAGCTGACCAAGGATTGCGTGGGCGGTGACGACGCGCATTGGCGCTGCGATATGGTCTCGCTCTATCATGGTGGACAGACCGCGCTTTACCGTTATCGCCGCTACAACGATGTGCGCGTGGTGATGGCCCCCGAGCAGGGGATCGCTTTCTTTGGCGGTGATCCGGATAATTTCGACTATCCCCGCTATGATATCGATCTGTCGATGCTGCGCGTTTATGAGGGCGGCAAGCCGGTGAACACGCCGTTCCTGCAGTTCGATCCGAACGGCCCGAAGGCGGATGATCTGGTTTTCACCTCCGGCAATCCGGGGCGCACGCAGCGCGGGCTGCCTGCTGCAGCTCTTGCGTTCCAGCGTGATGTGGCCAATCCGGCAATTATCGCCATGCTTTCAGTGCGTGAAGGGATGCTGTGGCAATACAGCCGTGAAAGCGCCGATCACGCGAAGCAGGCGGAGAATACGCTGTTCGGTATCCAGAACGGTCTGAAATCCTATTCCGGCACTCAGGCGGCACTTCAGTCAGGCGATATCGTGAGCCGACGTGAGAAGGAAGATGCCGCCCTGCAACGCTGGATCGATGCCGACCCGGCGCGTCGTGCTGCTTATGGCCAGCCTTTCGCCATGG
>NZ_AYXS01000034.1:208201-209091 GCF_000505765.1 Asaia sp. SF2.1
TCGTGGCTTCCTTGATGACGTCATGACCCTGGTGGAAGGCGCTCATGAGCGGGCCAAGCCCGACGCCAAGCGTCATGCGGGCTTCCATGACGCCCAGCTTGGCGAAATCGAGACCAGCCTTGGTGCGAAAGAGCCTTTCTATCCGGATCTTGAAACTGCTTCGCTGGCACTCAGCCTGACCAGCCTGCGTCAGGTGGCTGGTGCCGATGATAACCTTGTCCATCTCGCCCTTGGCAATGATGCACCGGAAGATGTGGCGGCGCGCCTTATCAAGGGGACAAAGCTGTCTGATCCGGCACAGCGTCTCGCCCTGTGGAAAGGAGGTCTCAAGGCCATCGAAGCCTCGACCGATCCGCTGATCGTCTTTGCCCGCAAACTCTACCCGGATTACGCGTCACTTCATGATCGTATGCGTGACGAGGTTTCCGCCCCGCTGCACAAGGCTCAGGGCGATATTGCCCGTGCGCGCTTCGCTCAGGCCAAGGCCGAAAATCGCCTCGATGCGTTGTATCCCGACGCCACGTTCTCGCCCCGTCTGTCCTATGGCACCGTCAAGGGCTGGCGCAAGAATGGCACGGATGTCGCGCCCTTCACGGATTTTGCGGGTATGTATCGACACGCCACCGGCAGCGAACCTTTTGCTCTGCCCAAGCGCTGGCTGGATGCGAAGGCCAATCTGGATCTGGCAACGCATCTCGATTTCGTTTCGACCAACGACATTGTGGGGGGTAACTCCGGTTCTCCGGTCATCAATCGCGAAGGTAAGGCTGTCGGCCTGATCTTTGATGGTAATCTGCCGAGCCTTGCGGGTGATCTCTATTACGACATCAGCAATAACCGCGCTGTCGCGACCGATACGAGCGCCATCATCACCGCGCTCAGAGTGGTCT
>NZ_AYXS01000034.1:209153-210695 GCF_000505765.1 Asaia sp. SF2.1
ATAACGAGAAAACACTCGCCGATGAGCTGACCAACGGTCATCGCTGATCTTCGGTTGGATCAGTGCAGGAAGGGGGTAGCGCGTGGCGCTGCCCTGCTTCTTGAGGGGGAAAGACCCCCTCCATTCCATCCGTGTGGGTTCTGAAGCGGCGATGCCATCGCGGCTGTCGATGAGGTAATGTGACCTCAAGTACGAGCCTCTGGCCCAAGTTGCGGCATCACCGCAATGCCGCGTGTGGCGGCAGCCCAAGCCAGAGCTTCCTTCTGGATAATTCCAACATCCGGGGTTTCCAAAGGGCGACGGCCCTTTGGTGGGGCGTGGGGCAAGGCCCCACTATCCCTCAGATGACGGGTGTGCCGCCTGTTACGGCGATGGTCGCACCCGAGATATAGCTGGCTTCGTCGCTGGCCAGCATGACGTAAGGCGCGATCAGTTCGACAGGCTGGCCAGGGCGGCCCAGCGGGGTATCCTCGCCAAAGACATGCACGTGGTCGCCATGCATGGTGGCAGGAATGAGCGGTGTCCAGATCGGACCCGGGGCAACGGTGTTGGAGCGAATACCCTTCTCACCAAGCAACTGCGCAAGTCCGCCGCTGAAATTCTGGATGGCGGCTTTGGTGGCAGAATAAGCGAGCAGACGCGGCTTGGGGCTGTCCGCATTGACCGAGATGGTATGGATGATCGAGGCGCCGCGCTTCATATGGGGAACAGCATGACGAGTCAGACGGAATGTCGCGCCGATATTGGTGGCAAATGTATCGTCCCACTCATCTTCCGAGATGTCCTCAAGGGCGAGGCGTTCGATCTGGAAAGCGGCGTTGTTCACCAGAACGTCGATCCGGCCGAAGGTCGAGACCGTCTCATCGATCACGGATTTGCAGATCTTGCGTGACTTCAGGTCGCCGGGGAGCAGCAGCACCTTGCGGCCCGCCTTTTCGATCCAGGCAGCTGTTTCCGCAGCGTCGTCGGCTTCCTCATCAAGATAGGACAGCGTGATATCGGCGCCTTCGCGTGCAAAGCCGATGGCGACAGCGCGACCTATGCCGGAATCTCCACCTGTAATGAGGGCAATCTTGCCCGCTAGGCGACCTGAGCCCTCGTAGCTCTGCTCACCATGATCGGGGAGGGGCGTCATGGCTTTGGTCTGACCGGGGATGCGATCCTGAAGAGGGGTATCGAAGGGGGGCTTTGCGTAATCGGTCATGATGAGGCTCCGTTTTCCGGACGGCGGTCAAGTGCCGCGGGCTGTGCGTTCCACCCTATTCATCGCGAAAACGTGAGCCTTAGTTTCATGGCAAAGCGTGTCGCGGCGCTCATGAGGTCAGGAATTGGCTTTCGTAAGGCCTTGCACAGGGCATCCTGAGGGCCTGTCACGGATCAGGTGGACGATCGTGACAGGCGGGTTTGGATCAGGCTGAGCGGATCAGCTTGTGATTGACGAATTCCTCGATCCCGTTGGAGGAAAGTTCGCGGCCATAGCCGGAATTCTTGACCCCGCCAAATGGCAGTTCCGGGGCGGTGCCCGTCACATCATTGATGAAC
>NZ_AYXS01000034.1:210749-213424 GCF_000505765.1 Asaia sp. SF2.1
AACCGCCCAGACCGAACGGAGAGTCATTAGCAAGCGCGATGGCGGCGTCGTCATCGGCCACCGGGTAGACAATGGCGGCGGGCCCAAAGATCTCTTCGTAGAAAATTGGGTTATCCTTGGTGACATGCGTCAGCAGGGCCGCCTGCATGAAAAAGCCCTCGCGATCGAGTCTCTTGCCGCCGGTAACAAGCTTTGCCCCGTGATCGACTGCCTTTTCGACCTGGCTCAGTGCGAGCTTCATAGCGTTTTCGCTGCTCATCGGGCCGTGGGTGACGCCCTGCTCGAGCGGATCACCATAGCGGAATTCGGCCAAGGCGTCGGAGAGGCGACGTACGAATTCGTCGGCCAGTGATTCATGAACGATCATACGCTTGGCGGCGGTGCAAACCTGACCGTTATTGGACATGCGCCCTGCCACGGCACGGGGAATGACCTCGTCGAGATTGGCATCGTCGAGCACGATGAACGGATCGGAGCCGCCGAGTTCGAGCGTGGTCTTTTTCAGGGCCTTGCCAGCCTGTGCGGCGACAGCACTGCCGGCACGCTCACTGCCGGTCAGGGCCACGCCACGCACTTCGGGGCGCGCAATCAGTTCCTCCGACACATCATTGTCGATGAACAGATTGGTCCAGGCGCCCTTGGGTGCCCCGGCTTCGAGGAACAGCGCCTCGAAGGCGAGAGCGCATTGCGGCACACTCGGTGCGTGTTTGGCGAGTACGACATTACCGGCCATCAGGTTGGGACCTGCCACGCGTGCGAGCTGGTAGTAAGGGAAGTTCCAGGGTTCGACGCAGTAGATGACACCCAGAGACTGGCTGAGGACCGTCGCACGACCTTCCGAGACAGGGATCTCACGCGGGGCTAGGAATTTCTCGGCGTTTTCGGCGTAATAGGCGAGGATCTTCGCAGAGAGTTCGGTCTCGGCAATGGCCTCGGGCAGAACCTTGCCCATTTCGATGGAAATCAGTCGGGCGTATTTTTCCTTGTTCTGCTCAAGGATCTGCGCCGCCTTGCTGACGATGGCCTTGCGCTCGGCAAAGCTGCGGTGACGCCAGTCACTCCTGTAGAATTCATGGGCGGCGTCGAGCTTTTCAAAGGCCTGTGCCTTGGTGTGAAGGTCGAACTCGCGCTCGGTTTTGCCTGTGGCGGGGTTGATCGTACGATAGGCGCTCATCGTTTTCTGCTCCCGTTTATCTGGTGTCCGGCGCATGGCCGAACCAAAGTCTCGGTCGAACAAATGCCTGGAAAGGCGCATGGTTTCCCTGAAAAGGGAGGCAATATCGGTTGGGCAACCCCTGAAACGCACGGTTCAGGCATGGAAGAAACACCCGCATAAAGGCAGCTGAACGCTGGCTTTCGCCTGGTTGAAACAGTAGGGTCGAACCCGTCGAGGGTCTTGCGCGAGTGAGTGAAAAGGGAATGTCGGACGGGCTGGCTGATCCTGAAAGGATCGGGCGCGAGGCGGCAGCTGTCCCCGCAACTGTGAGCGGTGAGCGCCCTGCCGGAACCACTGGGTGCAGGTCATCCGGGAAGGGGCAGGGGAGCGATGAACCGTGAGCCAGGAGACCTGCCCTTGTCATGTCTGACGGCCAGACCGGACGGGATGATCCGGTTGTTGCGGAGAGCCCTTCTCGTGAACGAGTTTACCCTGCCTTCTTGCGTGCTGCGACGTGCACGAAATGCCGTCAGGCCTGCATTGAGTTCTCATCGGGGATCTTTGATCGGGCACAGAGGGAGCCAGAAATGAGCGCTGAAACCTTGCCGGTGTCTCCGCCGTCGCTGCGCTGGCGCATTTCTCTGCTGGGGATTGGCCTGCTTCTGGCCAATATGGCGCTCTGGGTCTGGACCTTCGTGATGTTTCGCGATCGACCCTTGCTGCTTGGCAATGCCCTGCTGGCTTATGGTTTTGGCCTGCGTCATGCTGTCGATGCCGATCATATCGCCTCGATTGACAACGTCACGCGCAAGTTCATCCAGATGGGGCGTCAGCCCTTGCTGACAGGGTTCTGGTTTGCCATCGGCCATTCCCTGATTGTTGTGCTGGCGGCGCTGGGTACGGCGTTGCTGTCTCAGGCGATGCAGGATCGTTTTGGCGCGTGGCGTGATATTGGTGGCATTGCCAGCACACTCGTCTCTGCCGGCTTCCTGTTTGCCCTGGCCATCACGAATTTCATAGTCCTGCGCGGCGCCTGGCGCGCCTGGCATCACATACGGGCTGGTGGAGCGATCGAGGAGGTCGACCCCGAAGCGCTTCTGAACCGGGGCGGGCTACTGTCACGCCTGCTTTATCCGCTGTTCAGACTGGTCTCGCGCAGCTGGCATATGGTGCTGCTTGGCTTTCTGTTCGGCCTCGGCTTCGATACCGCGACAGAGGTTTCGCTTCTGGGGCTGTCTGCCTCACAGGCGAGCCGGGGTGTTTCGGTTGCGGCGATCATGATCTTTCCTGCCCTGTTCGCTGCTGGCATGGCCCTTGTCGATACGGCAGATGGTGTTCTCATGCTTGGGGCCTATCGCTGGGCCTTTGTCGATCCGCTGCGCAAGCTGCGCTATAACATCATCATTACCCTGATCTCGGTGATTGTGGCTGTCGGAATTGGCAGTATCGAAACGCTGCGCCTGCTGGGTGATCAGATCGGTTTTGAAGGGCGGTTCTGGGGCGTGGTGGCCGCTGTCAG
>NZ_AYXS01000034.1:213484-214194 GCF_000505765.1 Asaia sp. SF2.1
CGACAGCTTCAACCAGATCGGGTTTATCGTGATCGGGCTGTTCGTGCTGGCCTGGATGCTGTCCCTGATTTTCAGCCGGGTCGACGCACGGCGCAAAAACTGACGAAGGGCTTACGGTATCGGCGCGCCGGTGGTCGCAAGTACAACCACCGGCGGGCGTTGCGTTCAGAAATGGGCGCCAATGCGCATCTGAAAGGCACGACCAATAAGCGCCTCGTAGTAACGGCCCACGCTATAGATGCCTGCATCGCGTGGCAGGGCGTCGGTGATATTGTTTACCACGAAGCTGGTCGAGAAATGCTCGGTTACGGCATAATCGAGTGAGAGATTGAAATAGGCGAAGGCCGGGCGTTTGTTGCCCTCATAACGCGTGGTCGGCACCTGAAGGGCCACGAGGCTCGGGCCATACCAGATGGTCTGCCACTGGGCGTTGAAGGGGCCACGTATCCACGTGGTGTTGAGCGTGAAATTGTCATTGGGCGCAGCAATATTACCCGAAAGCAGATAGGTGCTTCCGGCATAATTGCGCGCGCTCTTGACGTAATGCACGTAGTTGCCCCGAAGGTCGATTGCCCCCGAGCTCTCAGGCAGACCCAGACGGGAGAGGGGTGTGTTATACTCTATCGTCGTTTGAAGGGCCTGGGTCTCGTAGCTGGCGATATTATAGTAGCCGGAGCGGAAAGAGGAAATTTGCCCCGATGAATCCCGGG
>NZ_AYXS01000035.1:0-3398 GCF_000505765.1 Asaia sp. SF2.1
CCCTGACGGCACATCTAAAAAATCAACGTAGTGTCTGCACAGTGCTATTGGCCACATCGTTCTTGGCAAGAACGAGAGGTGGAAAAGCAACCCAGGCCCGCATCTTGTCGTAGCAAGCCGCCATCATATCATCGATGCCGGTATTTTCCTTGTTCTTCTCCAGACCAGGATAAAATGTCTGCATCGGCCGCAATGGCAGAACATGCGCCAGCATTTTGGAAATACCGCCGGGTGAGATGGAATAACCAATCAGCCCGTGAGCGCGCAGCAAGCCAAACAGCAATGACTGCCCTGATTTTTTTCTGAAATCTTCTTTATATTTCAGAAGATTTTCGTGATCAAAGCGCGACGTGCAATAAAATCCTGTCTCCACATTTCTAAATGTGAGGTGGGCATCTGTATTGTATCCCCACAAAACCAGATCCCAATCTTCAGGCAGCGTAGCCAAGAGGTCAGTGCTTTTTTCATCGAAACTCTCGCTGATGACCGCATCATCTTCGAAAACTGTGCATCCCTGCCCTTCTTGCAGGGCGTTCGTCCATATCGTGAGATGAGACATGGCGCAGCCAAGCGCTCCAACGCTGTATTGCAAAGCGGGATCCAGGATCTTCTGCGCAATAAGCACTGCGCGATCAAGCCTCAGACCGTCGATTGCCTCAAAAATCCGTGCATCTGTGAAGGTGGGATTGTCGCGGCGAAAGGCCTCTAGTCGTTCAGGCGTGCGTGCGAGTGTGATAAGCCATTTGTTCATACGTTCCGTTTCCACACACTCTAATTCTGATGAACAGAAACTTTTTGAATCACGAAAACATAACCGCGAGTCGATGAAAGACGTGGACCGCGAAAGCGCATCTCCACCTGCGGCGCCCGGAGTCAGCTCTATCGTTATCTAGCCCGTTGCCGGACGATAGCGTACGACCTCAGTAAGGCCCGGAGAACCCTTGATTATCAACCTAGCCAATGTTTCGGTTGTGAAGCCAAAAGGCGGAAGTGAAAAATCGAGGCGACCACCTCGGATATGTTTACCATCAACTTTGTCTTCGTTGATGATGGGATAGTCAGGCAGCATATAATTAACCAGAATTATTTCTCGGTATCGCGAGATATTACTGATCGCCTTGATGATCGACTGATTTGAGAGATGTTGCAATACATCTTTCACGATAACCAAATCCCCATCAGCGGCGGGAACCTGCTCGACAAGATTGATTACGCCGAAATGCACATTCGTCAGATTGGAGTAGGTACGTTTATTTACAGCAATAACTTCGTGCACAAGATCCATCGCGACGAACATTGTTTCCGGGCAACGCCGTGCGATTTCGGCCCCTACTCGGAAATCTCCACAGCCAATATCTAGCACTGTCCGGATTTTGTTGCGTATAATATAGTGACAGATAAAGTTTATATAATCACTACATTTATCAGGATCTGACCCAACCCCCGAATATACGCGACCGGAACTTCCCCAATCATTGTTTCTGTAAATCTGCTGAAATACAGATTGCAATCCATGATCTTCAGTCGATACGAGAGGAAATGCAGCGCACCTATCGCGTAGCTCAGCAAGGTGTTCGATATGGCCGTTGCTAAGAATCGCACGACAGGCGAGCGAATAGGTATCGAACCGCGACCAGATATTGGCTTCGTCTATTTCTTTTAGGACTGGCCACGACATACTTTCCCACAGATGGAAAACGTATGCGTCCGGAAAAGCGACAGCCTGCTCGAAAAGCGAGGAAAGCCCTGCTCGGTCCCAGGAAGGTACAAAGAAAGCTTCCGGAGCAAGAATGGCCCCCAGACCAGGTCGCGCTGCATTCAGAAGGTGGGGCATCTTTGTCGAAGAATGCGCCCAATACCGGGAGTCGAAATGCTTGTAGCTGTCCCACCATGCAGCCATGAACGGGGCGTCTGGTGGGGAGAGTATAACTGAATTGCCGAGACTTTCGGCTTCCACCCTTGGATCTGTTGAGATGAGCTCGCGAGCCATAACAGTTTGCGTCGCGGAGAGGAGGGGTTCTAGACTTTTGAGGGTGATCGTATCCAGGTCGAGATAAATTCCACCGTATGCCCGCAAGACACTCATTCTGATGATATCTGACTGATGAGCAGGATGCATGACCGGATTACCAAAAATACGCTGCGGCGCAGGTACGATCACAATATCCGCTATATGCTTTACTGCCTCCCAATAGGGCCCTTCACGTTCGGCGATGCACCAGAGGACAATCCTGAACCCCGGATGATGAGTCGCTGCGGAAAGCACAGCCATATAATGACTGAAGCCGAAAGGCCTGATACCAGGCGGCTTTTTTTCGGAGAAGTAATTCACGTCATCAAAGACGATTTTTTCAGGGGTGGTCTCGACAAAATGAATGAGCTTGGGGAAAGCTCCAGCTTCATTGGAACAGATAGGACGACATGCACTTTTGCTCAGGCAACCATCGAAAAGCTGCCTGACATTGATACACGCATAGTCAAATGACTCATCGACAGCTCCGACAGACTTGAAAACGTCTTCTGGTAGCCGGCCAACAACCAGCGGGGGGAATGAGACATGCGCAGCCATAGCACCATGTTCGATCAAACTCGAAAAGAGGGTGCTGAGAGAGACGCCCCTCATCTCGCGCCCCGCCAGCTTGCTTCTGTAGCTATATTCTCGGATTGGCAGCGAATTCATCAGGATCGATGCGCCACGTGGCGAAACCGTATATCCGGACATTCCCTCGATCGCGCTCAGTTTCAAGAGCAACGCAGGGGTTTTACGCTCTCCCAGAGGACCTGTAGGGCCGGTTGATGGATGGTCGTCACATTTGAGGATACAGTCACCCATCTGATTGGGCATTTTGACAATCATCAGGCCGTTGTAATCAACGCCCCAAACAATCAGGTCCCAATCCTCGGGAAGCGTCTGCAAGAGCGCGTTCGCCAGTTCCTCAAAATTATCTGGTATCGATGATTTATCGCTGAAGATTGTGCGCGGCACACCGTCAGCAACACACTGACTCCACTGAATGACATGGGAAAAGATTTCGGCCACCTGATCGTCCGACGCCCGGATATTAACATCCAGAAGGCCGTTCTCCACCATATAACTGCGGTCGAGTGCGAGCACGTCAAATGACGGTACCACTTCCAGATTGTCAGCCGCAGGATTTCTTTTTCTGAACTTTCTCAGTGTTTCAGCATCTGCTTTGGAGATCACGCGAAGAACCATCGTCCTGCTTCCGTATCGACTCGTACTGTGAAAGTGCTGTCTGGCCATTGCCACATGGATCTCAAGACAGTCGGATTTGTCTTTGTATGACCGAGGATCACAGCCGAGACAACACTCCTCCACTCGAGCGCGCGCCATGTCTTGATGATGGTTTCCCCTGAGATCGTTAATGAGACGTATC
>NZ_AYXS01000036.1:0-3073 GCF_000505765.1 Asaia sp. SF2.1
GGGCACGCGGTAGCGCCTGCGCAGATCCGGCGAGGCCCAGCTTGCCAGCCGGTCGGCCTGTCCGATGAACGCCTGACGTTCGGGTGTGACAAGCGGGCTCAGCCCCGAACCTGCGGCCTGCACGGTCTGCGCATGGGCATAACCCACTCGCCAGCGTGCAGGCGGCGGGTCGAGCATGTCATCGAGTGCCACAGGGGCCACGGTGATTAGGTTATGCGGCCCGAAATGCGCCACGGCATTGCCCTCGGGGGCACGCACCGCCACGGGGCGCAGCGTGCCAGAGCGTGAAGCCACAAGCCGCACGCCCAGCCCTGAAAGCAGGGTGTCGGCCATATCGCGCCCGGTGACGCGGGCGCTGCCATCCCAGAACCACCCGCCGGGCCAGGTCATGACCTGTTCGGCATCGCGCCAGGCCGGGTCGAACAGACCCGGTGCAAGCTGGCAATCCTGAAGCAGCACGCCACGCAAAAGCGTGAGAAGCCCGCCCGGTGTCGTGCCATCCGGCAGGGTACCGGTGGCATCGAGCGTGATGGCCCAGACAGGCCGTGTGCCGAGGCGAAACCACAGGCCCGAGGAATCGGATTGCACCACATAATGACCGGGCGGCGGATCGGTCGCGAACACATCCGCCACCTGACCGGCAAAGACGATGCCGCCTGACGCGCCGCCTTCATAAAGCGCCTCGATGGTGCCGGGTGCATCGCTCACTTGATAAACCAGCTTGATGGTATCGACGGCAACCGGTGTGAGGTTGAAAGCCCGACCGCGCAATTTGGGGGGATAATGCCCCGCTAGATCGGCCCCGCCGTGACGACCGCCCCGCCCGTCATAAGGCAGGCCCTGCGCCGGGGCATCGAGCCAGGCCGTGGCATCGGTGAGCGCAATTTCCACACTCTGCCGGTCGGGCTGCCATGAGCGGCCCAGCCCGGCAAAGGCCGGTTGCAACGCAGCCTCGGGCGGGTCGATTGCACAACCCCGGATTGCATCGCGCCGCCGCCAGCCATGGCGCACGCGTATGGGCATGTGATCGACCACGCGGGTTGCGATGATCTGATCCATCAGCCCGTTCGGGTTCGAGAGAATAAGCGAGCCCCAGCTTTCGCCGCCTGCCTGCGCATCGGGACGCAGATCGAGCCGACGATCCAGGCTGTAGGCCTGTTGCACCAGAGGGGGCCACGCCCCATGACTGTCACTGACATAGCCCACATCGGAAAAGCGCAGGATCTCGGTGGTTTCCAGCAATTCCGGGCGCTGGGTCAGTGCACCCCAGGGCGCGGTGCCCCAGCCACGGGCGGGCACGGGAATGGGTGACTCGTCCGGCACGGTGACTGTGATCTCAACCGCATGGAAAAGCTGACCCGTCATGACGCCTCCTGTTCGATAATCGGTCATATGACCGCATGGCCTAGCTTGCCTTGCGCAAGGCCGCCTGCCGCTGCTCGGCCACGCTCTGCTTTGTGGCGTTGGCGGTATCGCGCAGGGTGATGCCGTTGGCCTCGGTTGCGGCAATCAGCTGATGCAAAAGATCGACCAGACTGGCGGTGTTGTCGCGTGTCTGGTTCAGTGCCGCCTGCGTCAGTGCCTCGGGCGAGCGCGTGCCGATCTCGCGCATGGCCGCCATGACCTGCTCGTAAACACGGGCATATTCCGTGCCCGACCCATAAACGGCCTGATCCGTGGAAAGCAGGGTTTGCGCATCGCCCTGCACATGGGAAAGCGCGTTGAAATCACCCGCACGCGCCGCCGCAAGCGTGCTCTGGAAATTGTCGTTTGCGGCCCTGTATTGCGCTTCCGCTGAAAGCGGAGAGGCGCTTGACGTGCTCAGACCACGCGTGAAATCGACCAGAGAACTGATGACCGAGGCGGCGGAACTGGCCGCCTGGTCGTGGGCTTGTTTCGCGGCTTCGGCGTCCTGTTTGGCCTGGGCTGCGGCGGCGTCCGCTGCCTTGTCCGCATACTCCTTTTGAATGGCCAGACGTTCAGCCCCCAGCGTCTTTTCCAGATCCGATGCCTGTTGCAGATAGGTCTGGTTCGAACTGTAGGCATCCCCCAGGAAATCGCGCCAGCTATCGGCAAGCTGGCGTTTCTGTTGGGTGGCAGACAGATCGAAACTCATGAGCGCCGCGCCCTGGTCATCGCCGGTCGCGGTGAGATACCGCACCCGGAAGGCTTGGGCGCTTTCGGCCAGGCTTTGCATGTTCTTCGCATAGCCCTGCTCGTAGAGCGTGCCGAATTTGTCATTGAGCGCGTTGCCGTCCAGCCCGTAGCTGCTCGCCTGCGTTGCGGCAGCCTCATAGGTTTTCTTGAGCGCCTCCATCTGCTCGACCCAGCTTTGCTGCCCGTTCACCGTCGCTTTCATGAGATTGGGCATGGTGTTGGACACAAACTCGGTGATGGTCGCAACCTGCGATTGCAGATCGCTTGTCGCGAGTGTCTTGCCGTTGAGCATGGTATCCAGCGCCGTGCGCAGATCGCCCGTGGCCTCGGTAAAGCCCGAGACGGTCACGGTGCCGTCACTGTTGAATTTCGACACCGCCACACCCAGCGCATCCACCGTGTCGGCCATGCTTTTGAGCTGTGTTACCGCGCTTTGGAATGAGGCCACGCTGTCGAAACTCGCGGGCATCCCCTGCGACAGCGCCTGGCTGAATGTGGCGCTGTCATCGCTGCGCAGCTGCAGCTTGCCCAGCAAATCGGTCAGGCTGACAGAACGTTGCGACGGATCCTTGTTGTTCGGGTCATCGCGTACCGTGCCGAGATAGAGATTTTCAGCCTTCAGCCCGAGGCTTTTCATGGTGGCGTTGACGCTGGCCATATCGGCTTTGAGTTGCGCCGTGATGGTGTCGGTCTGCTTCTGGTTCCAGCTTTGCCCCATGCTCAGCTGGTCGCCTTCCATCACCACCTGGTCGATCGTGTAGGGGTTTTTCTTGTGCCCAAACAGGCCGCCCAAGAGGCCGCCGAGGCCGCCGCCGGCAATGCCGCCGATCAGCGTACCCACGCCGGGGATGATCGACCCAAGGCCTGCACCCAAAGCCGCGCCCACGCCTGAACCGATCATGCCATACGTCCCGCC
>NZ_AYXS01000037.1:0-3053 GCF_000505765.1 Asaia sp. SF2.1
CCTTCCATAACCTATTCAATTTTCAAAGAACCCCGCCTAACCCACTGATCTTACTCAGTCTTCCAGGCAGTCACCGCGGCGTGTTCCGCTGCGGTGAACGGGCTTTTAGACCCCACACACACCACCGTCAACACATAATTTCAAAAAAATGACAGCATGCCGTGAAAAACTCTCTGTGTGGTCAAACTTCCCGCAGTACGCCTCACAAAAGAAAAGGGGGCCCGAGCCCCCTCCCCTCTTGCGAAACACGATCGCTTTATTCAAAAATCGACGCTTGCCGTACCACCCACGAAGAAAGGTGACGCGACGTAGTAAGTTGTGCTTCCGGCAGACAATTTGTGCCCATACACCCCGGTCGTTGCCTTGCCGTTCGCGGCAGTGCCATTCACGAAGCCAAGATAGTGGTTGTTCGTGATGTTCTGCAGGTTGAGCTGAAGGACCGGGTTCTTCATGAAGCCGAAATTGTGGAAGCGATATCCGGCATGGACGTTCATCGTCACATAGCTTGGGATCGACGTGTCATTATTGAACGTCGCATACTGCTTCCCGACATATTTGAGGTTGAAGCCGCTGAACAGGTGTCCATCGTCATAGTCGAGGTTGAAGGCCACCTGCTGCTTGGGCGTCTGGGGTGCAAACTTGCCCTTGCTGAACACGTAGTCACCGCTGCTGCCAGCCGCGACATTGCTGTCCGTCCGGGCGTTGATGTACTCGGCCGAGACATAGGGACGCAGATGATAAAGGATCGGGCGCGTACCGATTTCGAAATCAACGCCATCAGCGTGCGATCCACCGCCGTTAATGCTCTGTGAGTAGTAGGACCCGTTGGGCAGCACTACTGTCTGGGTATAGAGGCGGTTCGTGAAATTGTAGTGGAAATAGGTCAGTGTGCTGTTGAAAAGGCTTCCCTGGTAGCGCACGCCGGCTTCTTCCGAAATCGAGATTTCCGGCTTTTGGTTCGGGTTCGCCTTTGTGCTGTAGCCCACGCCCTTGGTGTAGGTGCCAGCGTCATAAAGCGATGTGTTCATCGGGATGCGGAAATTGGTCGTCCCGGAGGCAAAAAGCTGGAACTGGTCATTCAGCTTGTAGCGAATGGACGCGGCTGGCAGAGGCTCGTTCCAGCTTCCGTTGATATAGGGACCTGTCGATGTGTCAGGCAGATAGTTCTGCCCCTGGCGGGTGATCATTGCATATTTCAGGCCGCCCTCGATGGTGAGGCGATTGTTCAGCAATGAGAGCGAGTCATCGATGAAGAGCGTGTGAATACGCGTCTGCGTCAGCGTGTCACGGTATTGAGCAGTCGTGCCGTTGGAAAGCACGAGGTTCGGGCCGCCACCATATTCATCCAGCGGTGCGCCGGTCGCGGGATCGACAAGACTATAAGGCGCCGTCTGGATCTGCTTGGAATACTCGAACCAGTAACCAATCATCAGACGGTTGGCCCCGGTATGCAGAGCCAGCTTTGTGACGGCACCCGGGCGATAAGTCTGTGTGTTGGACGGGTTATAAAGGAGCAGGCTTTTTGTGTTCGATGGGTTGTATGGACCGATCGAGCCGCTCAGAGACTGCGAACCATATTGCTGGCTCGTCAGGCTTTCATTATAGGCACCGCCGCCATTACCATTGCCATACCAAAAATACGGTGTTTCCGTCAGCGTCAGGTTGTCCGTCAGCGTAAATGTGGACGGCGCGCTGGCATAGATGTTCGTGAACGGGTTCTGATGCAGCTTGTAATAATTGGCGCTCGGACTTTTCGGATTCCACTTGGAGTCATACGTGTAGGATGTACCGTATTTCTGCCAGTTCGCGAGACTCATGGACGGGAAGAGCGTGCTATCGCTTTGGTTGCCGACAATCGCCAGCGCGATACGATTGCCCTGCCCCCATTCGTTCACCCATTTGGTCTCGCCGTGCAGCTTCTTCTGCGCACCCGGACCACGCCATGAATCCTCATGAGCAGCCGAAAATGAGATATAGCCCTTGAGATGC
Source organism: Asaia sp. SF2.1 (assembly GCF_000505765.1). Taxonomy (NCBI): domain Bacteria; kingdom Pseudomonadati; phylum Pseudomonadota; class Alphaproteobacteria; order Acetobacterales; family Acetobacteraceae; genus Asaia; species Asaia sp. SF2.1. The sequence continues at coordinate 1,990 of NZ_AYXS01000037.1, forward strand.
GTGTTGCCGATGCGACCAGTATCCACGCGGCCAAAGATGCGGCGGGCATTATAGCTGCCATACGTACCGTCGAGATGGCCGCTAAATTTTTCAGTCGGGTCCAGCAGATACATATTTACAGCACCGCCCGAGGCGCTGATGTGGGGGCTGTCGAGATCTGCCGAGCCCTGCTCCACATTGATCGTGCGCAAATTCTCTGAATCAACGATTTCCTGAGGGTAGACGGCGTAGTTGCCGATATCGTTGATGGGGAAACCTTCAAGCGTGAAGCCAATCTGGCTGGCATTCAGACCACGCAACGTCAGGTTACCGCCGTTCAGGCCAAGGGGGTCAACCGAGGTGGTATTGACGCCGGGCAGCGAGGCGATGAGCTGCATCGGGTTGAGACCGGGCGTCTGTTTGGCGATAAACTCCTGCGTGACGGTCGAACGTGACTTCGCCGCGTCCTCATGCACCATGAGGCCGCCCCCCGCAGACGTGTGACGGCTCGCCCGTACCTGGACGGTTTCACTGCGTGCCGCATCCGCAGGAGACGTCGAACCCATCATGGACGGCCCAGAATCCGTACTCTGCGCGGTTTTAGACGAGGCCGTCTTACGACCGGTCTGGCTTTGCTCGGCCTGAGCGGCAGAGACACTCAACGCGAGGACGGATGTCGCACATAAAAAATAGCGGGCGTTAAAGCGCATCATACTTCCCGGAACACATACTGGATTATTAACGAACATAGATCGTTACGTTAATGTTCCTATCACAACGCATTGCGGTCGCGGGATGAAAATTTGATGACGATACGAAATATTAAAATCGTTTTATAAGAGTTACATGGGGTATCATTACGATACAATACAGACCGTCCGGCGCGACGCCATTATGTCGATACGAGTAGTTTTATAAGTTTAAGAAATGGTAACTTATATTTACGATTCTGTATTTGTTAATTTCGATGAAGTTTACTACTATATAGGTCTAATCATACGATAATTATTTCGATAACCACGTTCATGTGGGCGCCACCTCACACGAACAACGCCGAAGCCGCCCTCGTCGCGCGATATCAATAC
>NZ_AYXS01000038.1:0-2392 GCF_000505765.1 Asaia sp. SF2.1
ATGCCCGCCTGGTACCTGATGGGCGCAGCATTCATCGGCATCGTTACAATGCTGACCGGTTCCGGGACAGAAGAACGTGGCCACGGGCGGTGGGTTTAATGCAAGGGGGCGGCTTTTTTGGGGGGGACAGAATGTCTAGTTTCGGGTGGGAGCCTGGAAAGCCGAACAATTGGTTGGTAATTCTTTTTATAATTCCCACTCGATTGTACGCTAGAAATAATTTCTCCTTGAATTCATAATATTGATTAAATAAGAATTCTAAATTCCATGAATGCGGACGAATCCGCAGGGGGTAGCCGATCTCATGACAGGCGGTGGTCCGGCGATGCGCAGGGCGGCGCTCGCCACGGTTGGCACCCACCCTGAACTTATCCCGCAGTTCTTGCAGAACTTACGTACGGGCGATCCCACTTTACTTGAAGCAGTCGCCAAGGCGATCGTTTCGTCGGGGGCAGGGCTGGGAACCGCAATTGCTTGGGCGGACTTGGTTCGACGGGTGGCAAATGAACAGTCTGCGGAACTAGGTCCATTCTCATCCGTGGTGATCTGTGCCCTCGCGCTAAGGCTAGGAGGGCCAGACGGGCTTAATCTCGCGCTGCCTGTGTTCGAGGCGACCCTCATGTCCACCAAGCGGTTTTCGCTTGACCGGGACTACGGTCACTGGCTGGAGCGGGAGCTTCCAGCAAGCGCGAAAGGATGGTCATTGCAGATGCGACTGCGTTCGGCGGCCGTCGAAGCGTGGCTGCCGGGGTGCACAGGAGCCGGGGTTCTGCTTCTGTGTAGCCAGCTGGAGAACTCAGCTCGTTTGGTCGACGACGTGTTGGTGCGTCACGGTCAATCTGCGCTCGAGGCGGCGCTCCTCGATTTACGGCTTACGCGAACGACGCGGCGCTATATCAGGAAGAGGCTCTCCCAATCTAAACGCCGCACTAGGATGTTCGGCTTCTAAATGGGCGACGGCTCACCTCTGACCGTTGGGGAACGTCCCTCGAGCAATAAGGATTTGCGTGGAAACGTTGTGTTCCGAAGTATAAGGTCGGACACGTTGTTTCATTGGCACCTCGCCAATGTGCCTAATCTGCTCTATTGCGAATGTCGGCTTTTAGGCGACCGCTATCACCACTTCAATGCCTGGAGATGGGGCGAAACCAGTAAGTCCGCTTAGGGTCAGGACTCGCTACGGCGTCCAGTAGATGACTGTTGTAGCGAGGCAGATTGCCGAGAAGAAGGTGTGGGCGCAGCGGTCGTAGCGCGTGGCAATGCGGCGCCAGTCCTTGAGGCGACCGAACATGTTCTCGACCTTGTGCCGCCGGCGATATCGGGACTTGTCGTGCGGGACCGGCACTTTCCGGCTCTTCGTGGACGGGATGCATGGCTCGATGCCTCGTTCACTCAGATTGCGCCGGGAGCGATTGCTGTCGTAACCGCGATCGCCAATCAGGTGGCGAGCGGAGGGCAAGCCTGGCAGCAGCAGGGCTGCGCCCTTGTGGTCACTCATCTGACCTTCGGTGGCAGCATCGCCACTGGACGGCCATGCCCGTCGCAGACGGCATGCAGTTTCGAGTTCAGGCCGCCACTTGTGCGTCCGATCCGACGCGCAGCACCCCCTTTTTGAACAGGCTTGCGGCAGTGCGATGCGCCCTCAGATGTGTGCTGTCGATCTTCAACTCCTCCGGGACGCCAGCATTACCCGTCAGGGCGGAAAAGATCCGGGCAAATACGCCAAGACGGCTCCAACGGATGAAGCGATTTTACAGCGTCTTATGCGGACCGTAGCCCGACGGCGCGTCCTCCCAAGTCAGCCGCGAGCCTCAGAATGGTCACAGACCTGCGTGAGTTGAAATGGCTATCGCGGAGAGTGGCAGATGTGAACAGTCTGTCCTTCCGGGAGCAGACTCTGTCCTTGACCAAGCGTCCGCGGAACACGCCTCGAAACGACCTTTGCAGGTCTTTTCTTGGTTCTCACCCCTACTTCCGATAATCAAAAGAAACGGAAGTAGGTAAATGGCGGGAAACAGCCATTTTTTCCGATCGTCGATCTTATCACCCCAACTGCCCATGCGCTCGACGTAACGATCATCTTTACATCGCCAATGTAATGCATTACCTTACACGCATGGAGATCGAGAGCATCAGCCACAAAGGCCTCCGACGCTTTTTTGAGACGGGAAATGCCAAAGGGCTGGTCGGCGACGTGAACCGGTTACGAAAGATGCTCGCCTTTATCGACGCTGCGGAATCACTCGATGAGCTCACGGTGCCTCCAAATTATAGCCTGCATCCTTTGGTCGGAGAGCGGGCAGGCACCTGGTCCATGACCGTCACTAAAAACTGGCGGCTTACTTTTCGTCTCAATGAGCAGGGACAACTCTGCGATATGGCTTTGGAGGAC
>NZ_AYXS01000039.1:0-2106 GCF_000505765.1 Asaia sp. SF2.1
GCCGGGCGGGCCGCGCCGCCACATCAAGGCCGTGGATCTGCACGAAGTCAGCCTTGTTGATGACCCGTCCAACGCCCTCGCCCGCGTGACTGAAATGCGCAGGCGCTTTTACCCGGTGGGACGTCCCGATCCGGGACCGGGAGCCGAATTGCGTAACGCAGGCCGCGCTCTGCTTGAGGCGCTCAGCCCGTATCGTCATCCGGACACGGGCTGAAACCACGATAGCGTATTCGGGTCAGAACCCAGGCTGCTTCAAAGGGTGAACCGGTACCCGAGCATGATCTCGTGCAGATACAGGTGCCCCTTGAGCTGTTCGTCCTGGAGTTGTCTCACATTGGAAAATACGTTCAACCCACTATGGACGTTGCCGAGATCGACAAATCTGTAGCCTAGGTCGATTGCGTGATGTTCTCCGAAATGACGGGTGACGCCTGCTCCCACATTATACATGACACTTGTGCTGTTATTGGGCGCAAACGTCCGCGTCGGGTTACCTTGCCATCCGGATGTGCGCAAAATCGCTGCGCCAACGCCGGCCATCACGTAAATCGAGGTTGATTTCGTCACCGCGATATCCCGGTACAGATTGATCGTGACACGCTGCTTCTTGTTTTTGAAATGATTCAGACTTGTCGGAAAAATCGAGGAGCCACTGGTGTATTCCGTGCTCCTGGGCAGAACGTATTCGGCCTCTACGCGCCAGGATTGTCCGATCCTGTCACCTACAGCAAACGATCCGCCGGGATATGAGGCAGTCTCTCGCCCGCTCACGTAGCGCCCCACGCCGGGGCGCAAACTCGTATCCATCGCTGAGATATGCTCGAATGAGCCGAGTAGACGCGCCGAGACGTAAACGGAATTCTCGCTGGCAGCACATGCTGTACCAGTAAGAAATACAGAAGCCAATGCCATAACAGGTATATATCGAAACATGTCTGACCTTTATGATTTTTACATAAGGTTTTATAAATATAAATTAAATCTCGATTCACAAATGAAATTGTCGTGTGCGTTTATCTACCTTAAATGGCTTATTTACATCCACATTATACTTTTAGTTTAGTGTAGTGAACTTTTTATTTACCCGCGTCGGGCCTCAAGCCCGATATCGCCATGAATTCCTGACTGACAATGACAACGCAAGGCGCCTCAGGCGCCTTTTTTTGTGAGGATTACCCCCATGTCCGATTACGAGCAGGCCGCCCGAGATCTCAAGGCTGCGACCGACGAGGTAAGGCGTTTTGCCGAGACCTCGACAACCGAGCTACGCAATCTCGGCAAGGTCACGGAAGAAACCAGAGCCAGCGCCGACAAGGCCCTGGCTGAGATGAACGGGCTTTCGTCTCGCCTGACCGATCTGGAACAGTAAGCCGCCCGTCACCACGAACCGTCCAGGGACGCTACCCGGTCGCTTGGCGAAGAGTTCATGGCCAGCGATGCGGCACGCGACCTCAAATCCTCATTCCAGGGGCGGATCAGGACCGAGATGGAACGAAAGGCGCTGACGACAGGGCCCGCCACCATGGGCGCCACGACGTCTGCCGGAACATCTCTCATCCCCGCAATGCGCCTGCCGGGTATCGATATGATCCGCCTGCCGCAACCCACCTTGCGCAGTCTCATTCCCTCCGGCGCGACCTCGTCACCCATTATCGAATTCGTCCGGCAGAAGAGCTTTACCAACAAGGCCGCACCGGTCGCTGAAGGTGCGGCCAAGCCGTATTCGGATATGAGTTTCGAGCTCAGCCGGGCGAATGTCGCGGTCATCGCCCATCTGTTCAAGGCGTCCAAGCAGGCGCTCGACGATGCCCCCGAGCTCGTCTCGATCATCAATGCGCAGGGCGTCGCAGGGCTCGAACAGGTCGAGGAATACCAGTTCATGTACGGTGACGGGACGGGAGCGAATATCCTCGGTCTCATGAAGCAGGCGACCGCTTTTGCGGCGCCGGCCGGTCTTACGGTTCCAGATGCCGCTCTCGATACGATCCGAATGGCCATGCTGCAGGCATCGCTCTCGCTCTACCCGGCAACTGGCATCGTCCTGCACGAGATCGACTGGTTTCGTATTACCTCCGTCAAGGACGGCATTGGCCGCTATGTCCTCGG
>NZ_AYXS01000040.1:0-1933 GCF_000505765.1 Asaia sp. SF2.1
GTCGTGACGGCCTGGGAGGCCTCCCAGTTGGGATTGATTTCCTCAGGGCGCTGCCTCGTATTCTGTCTGCGGAAACTCTCACCGGTCAGGCGCAGGCGCTGATAGGGGCCACTCGGCGCTACCCCATATGTGACCTCGCGTGCGTAGGCGAGAATGGTGTCATTGGCCTGTACCCCGGCCTGAAATCCTGCTGTTGCACCTGAAAAGGCCATATCACGCTCCCTTCACGGCAGGCGTGGCAGAGGAACCGCCGGAGTTGACGGCACTGCCCGCGTTGGCCGATGCCCCTGAATTCGAACTGGAGCCCGCCGAGGTAACGGAGCTGGGGCCGGTCGATCCCGAAGCATTGTTGGTCGATGATGCCTTTTCGAGAGATGTCGTCGCGCCGGAACCATCTTCAGGCTGATGACGCATGAGCGCGACGCGGCGGCCATAGCAAAGCTGCAGGGTGAGTGCGAGCGGGGCGGCATCGCTGCTTTGACTTGTCAGATACTGCCCGTCAGACGCGAATATGCCGGGCTCGTCCTCCTGTTCGACCAGAAGCACGTAGCTTGCCCCTTCTTCAGCACGCGAGGGCGTGATGGGGGATGGAATGCCGCCCATAGCCCGATAGGGTGATACGGCCACACGCAGGCCGGTAGCGACATTGGCCGCCACCTTGTCGAGGGCGATCGACGCGCCGGATGCGTCAAAGACAGCACCGGTCAGCACGAAAAGACCGCTGTTGTCAGCGGTCTCCACGAGGGAATAGAATTTCATCGCGAACCTTTCGGATGGGAAGAAGGCGGGTTTCGGCGATCTGCTTAAGTGCGCGGGTCGCCGTCGCTGTGCTGCGCGCATTAAAAAAGCCGCCCAAGTAAGGCGGCTTTTCTTCGTCGGCCGACGAAATTATTATAGCTAGGCGAGTTCGTCAGCAGGTCAAAATCTTATGCGTAATGCAGTAAAATACCGATCCTCTCTCACCCAAAGATGCCAAAGCATCGCTGCAATAGCTGCAACTCTGCACAGGAGCCGGCCTTTCATAGGCGACAGCCTCAAGCTTAGCGCCATCGATTCTGTCGGGAACTATATTTCCGGATAAATTAGAAGACTGTGAATTAACCGAAACAAACTCGGTTGTTGCAGGGCTGACCAAATGACTTTGAGGATGGATTGAAGCGGCATAGGCGACAGCTGCAAGCACTGCGATATTCATCGTTGAGTCCTCTTTCAATTAGGCCGAGTTTGGGTAACGCATACCCGAGAGCTATCATATCGTTATTATAACGATAATGCTACGAAAGATTGCTGGTTTAATTTTTTTTGTGAATCCACCTCAGAGCAAGTAAACCTGATAGCGATATCGGATCATCAGACTCATGCTGATGCAGTTTCCCGTTGCATCGGGATCGGACGGATGGAGACTTTGGCCGTCGTAAAATAGCCCGTCAGGCCAAGGGGCATCCTCGCGCATTTGCGCGCGAAACATGGTGCTCATCGTCTTGCACAGGGTCAGCGCGTCAGGCGTCGAGATCCTGCTCACACGCATGGTCAGATGCAGCGCAATCTCGTCTTCTTCTTCCATGGCACTCTCGCCCAGACCGAACCTGTCGGATCGACTGGTCTGTGTTTCCATGAGCCAGTGGATATCGGGCCGGTCTTCTGCGGGCTGCATCAGTACGTCGACTAGCGGCAGAGACTGCTGATCCGCCACCCGTGAGGCCCGGGCATAGGCATCGTTCCAGACGGTATCGGACAGCATCACGAACCTCCCGAGGCGATCAGGGTCCAGCCGCACAGCGTACCCCGATCGTAAACCGGACTAGCATCGGTCAGGGTGTAGGTTTTCGACCCGTCGCGCAGGGTGTCTCGCAGGCGGGGCCTATAACCACTGCGCGAGGTTTCATCGGCGGTGATCTGGGCGATGAACGGTGCTTTGCTAGCCCCTTCGTCG
>NZ_AYXS01000041.1:0-1900 GCF_000505765.1 Asaia sp. SF2.1
ACACGTTCCTCATCACCACACGCGGCTTCACGCCGCGTTATCGCGACGCGCTCTATATCCTCAAGAATACGGTGGCGAGCCGTCTCAACCGCGCATTGCAGCCAGGTGCCACGCGCTACACTGCCGAGAGCCTGCCGCCGACCGAAGATGACAGGGCACAGGGTCAGGCCATTGCCGAACATTGCGTGCTTGATGTGGATGGCCTGCAGAATGACGACGGCTCCGAAATCGGAATCGATGCCTTCCGCCAGCTGCTCGCAAGCGGTGAGCATCCGATGCTGATCGCCCTTGCCATATCGGCTGCAGCCAAGGTGGGCGAACAGCGCACCGAAGATCATCGGGACGCGGTGGGAAACTGACAGCGGCGCTGGCTTGGGAACTCGAATACGGCCCATTCACGGGGCCTGACGAGGTGCCAGAGATCCGCGAAGCCATACTCGCCAGCAAGCCTGCCCTCCCACCCTCACTCGAACGCCCATGGCGTGGCTGGCATGATTTGCAACACGATCGCGCCTGGCTCACCGATCTGGTCGGGGCTGCCATAGGCAAGATCCGGGGCGTATCGCGCCCAGGCGGTATCTCCTGGCAGGCGCTGGCACGGTGGTGTGAGGCCAATGCGGTTTCGGAAGACGACCGGCCATGGATCGAGGACCAGATCCGCGCCATGGATAGCGTTTTCATGGCGTATCGAAACCGCAGGATCACCGAGGATATCGAACAGTTCATGAAGGGATGAACTATGGCGAGAGCCGCAACCTTCAGCCGGTCGCTAAGCCTTTTTGTTGATCGCAATCTTTCCCCCGATACCCTGCGGGCCGAGATGGCAAGACGGGCCATTGCAGCGCGTGACGAACTGATCGCACGCGGCGAGGCTCCGCCCAGCTGGCGGCGCTATGTGGACGGTAAAGCCGATGCGCCAGAAACAAGCGTGCGACTGGATGGAGCCATTCTCTATCGCTTCAATCTCACGGGCGAGGCGGCAGAGGCGGCGCTTGCCCTGTGCCGGTTAACATCGCCCGTGCGCAGCGGACGCTTTCGCGATGCCTGGGTGCTGATCTGTGACGACAGGCCCTGGAAACAGCCGCTCAAGGATCTGCCAGCTGACAGCACGATCCTGATCGTCAATCCGCTGCCTTATGCCCGCAAGGTCGAGACCGGGGCGCTCGAGCCGCGCATACGGCGCAATCAGATCGAGCGCGTGCGGCAAACCCTCATGCGGCGCTTTCCAACACTCATTTTCGGCAAGATTTTCGTGCGCCTGGGCAGCGGCATCGCACCCTCTGCCCCGTACATCCTGCGCGGCGCCTCGGGCGAGTGCAGGACACGGGCTGGCACGGTCATGACCTATCCGGCTATCGAAATTAAGAAGCTATGACCAAGTTCCATTGCGTGACCGATTGTCGAAGAAAATTCTTTGGCAGTCGCAAAGAATAACACACCCTTCCAAATTCTATCTTTACTAGCAAGTTTTTTGGCCCAGAGCGGAGGAGTTCTATCAAAAAATCTATATCGATTCGCCGAGAACATTAGAATAACATAGAATATACCAAAATAAACAGAGAACATAGCTAAGAATATTAAATAACTTATGTTTCGGAAGTATATCGTATCATGGATAGGATCGAATGATGCCAGGACAAACAGAGTATAGACAAGGCTTAGATATATAATTTTTTTACCTTGTTTCCAGAAAAGATTTTTGAATTTTTTTCAAGGCTAGATCCAATATCATAAAATATTGATATAAAGCATACTACAGACGATATACATAGCAGAATACTATAGCAAAAATTCATACTATCATTCCTGTCATCAATGCAATATATCATCTTACATAATACATAACATATTTGTTTATCAACGTTTCGGTTTCGATCCAACGATATGCTTTTGCGTTTCT
>NZ_AYXS01000042.1:0-1707 GCF_000505765.1 Asaia sp. SF2.1
GATCTGGAACGTGCTGCCGTCGGTCGGTTTTGTGCGCCTGCGCTCGCCTGTCGATAAGATCGATGCCATTTTCCCGTATGAGGCGCGCGGCGATTTCCTCGATCCTGCCGAGGGGGTTTTTACCACAGGCAGAGGTCTGCTCGATGCCGGGGCCTCTGTACAATGTCCACGCATCGTCAACGGTGCCACGTTCAACAGCCTCACCTTCATCGAGCAGCTGGGCGATGAGACGCTGGTGCGAACGGGCGGATTTGTAAAGCAGATCCAGATCTCGATTGCCCAGGGCCAATTTGCGACGTTCTCTGCCGATCTCGATTTTCGCGACGAGCAGCGCGTGACGTCATCGCCTGCGAATGACCTTCTGCCGCCGACCGACAGTTTCGTCCTCGACCCGGTCAAGGGATGGGGATCGCTCTGGCTGGATCGCAAACGGGTCACGGCACCGATCCGTCAGTTTCAGCTGACAATCACGCGCGACGGCGCAGGGCAGGATTTCGCCATGGGCAGCGTGGCAGCTGTCGGGCAGCGGCCCGGCAGTTTCATGGTGTCGGGCCAGATCCAGCTCTTTTTCCGTGACAGCACCGAATACCAGAAATTCCAGGACGACTGGCAGGGAGCGGTTCAGGTTCTGCTCAAGGACAAAAAGGGCAATGGCTACGGCCTGACTTTCTATAACGCCTCGCTGCAGAACCCGCAGATCAATGCAGGATCGAAGAACAGCACGATCGTTGCGACCTTCGACATCGAGGGCAACCCGCGACCGGGGGGCGGCACCTTCGCCCTGAGCATTTTCCCGGCCTGATCGCCTGGTCTTCGCTTGCAACATCGCAGGCGATGTCCCCGCTCTGAAACGACCTATCTCAAAAAACAGGAAGAACAACACCATGGCAAAACTCTCTGCCCTTTCCCGCGATGCTAGCCGTGTGCAGGAGGGCGAAACGATCGAGGTCGGCCCGCCCGGCAACACGTTCCTCATCACCACACGCGGCTTCACGCCGCGTTATCGCGACGCGCTCTATATCCTCAAGAATACGGTGGCGAGCCGTCTCAACCGCGCATTGCAGCCAGGTGCCACGCGCTACACTGCCGAGAGCCTGCCGCCGACCGAAGATGACAGGGCACAGGGTCAGGCCATTGCCGAACATTGCGTGCTTGATGTGGATGGCCTGCAGAATGACGACGGCTCCGAAATCGGAATCGATGCCTTCCGCCAGCTGCTCGCAAGCGGTGAGCATCCGATGCTGATCGCCCTTGCCATATCGGCTGCAGCCAAGGTGGGCGAACAGCGCACCGAAGATCATCGGGACGCGGTGGGAAACTGACAGCGGCGCTGGCTTGGGAACTCGAATACGGCCCATTCACGGGGCCTGACGAGGTGCCAGAGATCCGCGAAGCCATACTCGCCAGCAAGCCTGCCCTCCCACCCTCACTCGAACGCCCATGGCGTGGCTGGCATGATTTGCAACACGATCGCGCCTGGCTCACCGATCTGGTCGGGGCTGCCATAGGCAAGATCCGGGGCGTATCGCGCCCAGGCGGTATCTCCTGGCAGGCGCTGGCACGGTGGTGTGAGGCCAATGCGGTTTCGGAAGACGACCGGCCATGGATCGAGGACCAGATCCGCGCCATGGATAGCGTTTTCATGGCGTATCGAAACCGCAGGATCACCGAGGATATCGAACAGTTCATGAAGGGATGAACTATGGC
>NZ_AYXS01000043.1:0-1555 GCF_000505765.1 Asaia sp. SF2.1
CCGCCCCTCGGGGTCGGCGGGGCGGGGTTTCGCGGGTCCGGATGGCCCGGACGCGGGCCGTCTTGGAGCCGCCGAAAGTGTCTGCCCACCAGTCGGGACAGATTACATTTTCGACATCTTAAGGGGTTCCTGATATTGTAACTGCATGATTTCCTTGATGTCAGTGAATGCGGGGTTCGTACCCTGCAGCAAAAACCGCTCCCTCAAACCAGGCAGGGAGCCTGCTCAATGACGAAAGATCCAAGTTCTCATCCACATCTCGGATGGTTCAAACACAGGCGCCAGCTCAACCATCAGGATATCACCGTAGTCGACTCTGACATGCTCAGGCGTGCCGTCGGTGCCGCGGCATTGGGTAATGCCATGGAGTGGTTCGATTTCGGGGTCTACGGCTATATCGCCGTGACATTGGGCAAGGTCTTTTTCCCAGACACCGACGCCTCGATAAGCCTGATTGCCACGCTCGCCACGTTCTCGATCGCCTTCCTCATACGGCCTATCGGTGGAGTCATTTTCGGTCCGCTCGGTGATAAATACGGTCGGCAGCGAGTGCTGGCCGCCACGATGATTGCCATGGCGCTTGGGACTTTTGCGATCGGTTTGATTCCCTCCTACGCCACTATCGGTATTTGGGCCCCGATAGCCCTGCTTGCAGCGCGCCTTGTTCAGGGCTTTTCGACCGGTGGAGAATACGGAGGCGCCGCAACGTTCATCGCCGAATACTCGACCGATCGTCGTAGAGGCTTGATGGGAAGCTGGCTCGAGTTCGGTACGCTTGCAGGATATGTCGCCGGCGCTGGTCTCGTGACGCTGTTGCAGGTGAGTCTGAGCGAAGAGACGATGCTCGCGTGGGGATGGCGTATTCCTTTTCTTCTCGCGGCACCTCTGGGGCTTTTGGGCCTGTACGCCCGCACAAGACTGGAAGAGACACCCTCATTCAAAGCGTATGCGCTCGAAGCCGAACAGCGCGAGCATGCCCGTCCGGGCTGGCGCCACCTGTTTGCCGTGCACTGGCGGCAACTGGCGAAGTGCGTGGGCCTCGTTCTCGTTTTTAATGTCACTGATTATATGCTGCTCGCCTACATCCCGAGCTATATGACCGTTTCTCTTGGCTACGCAGAGAGCAAGGGCCTGATCCTCATCATCGTCGTGATGATCCTCATGATGCCGATCAATATCATTGGCGGTTTCCTGAGCGATCGCATCGGGCGCCGCCCAATGATCCTGGGCGCTTCAGCTGCCTTACTACTTCTTGCAATCCCGTGTTTCCATCTGATCCAGAGTCATTCCGATAGCTTGATCTTTATGGGATTGATGCTGCTCGGCATTGCCCTGGCCGGGTTCACGAGCTCCATGCCATCTACATTGCCAGCATTGTTCTACACCCCGATTCGCTATACGGCCCTCTCGGTAGCATTCAACTTGTCCGTTTCTCTCTTCGGCGGGACGACACCGCTCCTGATGGCCTGGCTGGTAAAGAAGACAACATATCTGGACATGCCCGCCTGGTACCTGATGGGCGCAGCATTCATCGGCATCGTTACAATGCTGACCG
>NZ_AYXS01000044.1:0-1395 GCF_000505765.1 Asaia sp. SF2.1
AGGGCACAAAGCCCATATAGCTGCTCTGCTTCTGGCTGTCGGAGGTGCGCGACGCGCCCGTGATGCCAGTGGCCCCGAAGCGTGAGATGGCCGCGAATGTGCTTGTCCAGGTGGCCCAGGCCCCGATCGAGGTCGAGCCCATGATCTGCGAAAGCCAGTCATTGCGTGTGGTATCGCGGTTGCGCTGACCCTGATTATCCGCCGCTGCCCCGATGAACAGCCGGTCACCGATCCGCCCGACCGTGGCCCCGTCATCGGCAAAGAACACCCCGCTTGCCGCCTTTTCAGGCACGGCGGGCGCGATATCGCCAAGCGGCATCGAGCGCGTGCAACCCTGCTGCTCGATCACGATCACTTCCGACCCGTCGAGCGTCGCAATGCGCGGATAGGCGCCTAGTCTGGCCATGGTGGGTCGTCCTCAATGCCGAAGTGGATGTTGAATAGAACCGAAATATGCGTATCGTCGCACATGTATGCGGATTGCCTATCCATCGCTGTCTACATGTGGTGCAGTATTGTGAGTAAAGATATCATAATTCTTATATGTTTATTGGCAATATCGTTGACTGTATTCGCTTGCGTTTGGATAAATTGGAAGATGATATTTTCAATGCTGAAATTGAAAATATATTCAAACGGGTATACTATAATGGGACATCGACGTATGGCGCTTACTGATAGATATCCAAATATAAAATACTTTGGCGTTTGGGTTTGGTTATCCATATTTTCGCTATCAATATGCGCGGGGATAATAGCCTGCGGGAAGGAAGCTATAATAAAGAATCAATTTGATTTGAGCGTTTATATTCCGGTTCAAATAATACTTTTGGTTTATATGCTATTATTGGTTATCTCTTTCGTATCCATTGCGATGTGGATCTTCAAAATGATTGTCGGTGAGGAAAACGAGGATAAAAAGATTATCAAGAATGTTACAACATTATACGATGTGTTCTACGTAAGTTCCGGTTTATTGGCAGCTATAATATTTTTCGTTATCGATACTACCCGTGCGGCTGGCATCAAAAATTTCTTCTCAAACTCGCTACTACTTAAGAGCGCTTTGCTAATTCCATTCTCGTTCCGATTTGCAAAAGCCCTGATCGATCGCAGATATCGCTAATTTTGCCGGATGACGTCCTTGATCTAAGCCGTCAGCACCTGAAAAGTAAGCGTCGCTTCGCCGGGGCGCAGCTGCTCGCCCACCACCAGGCCGGAAAGCGTGCGGTCTGGATGCTCTGGAAGCGTCAGGGTGACGTGATCGCCCAGATCGACGGCGTAACCCTGATCCAAAGGCACGGTGAGGGCACGCAGGCGACGTGTGCTGGCCCAGAGGACGGCGTGCAGGGTCGCCACCTTCACCGCGTCCTGTTCGTCGCTCAGGGCCGTGAC
>NZ_AYXS01000045.1:0-180975 GCF_000505765.1 Asaia sp. SF2.1
CTGCTGGATGTTGCGCCAGCCATCCATGTCACGCCCAACGCCGATCGCATGAAAGACGGTGCCGGACACACCCATGATGGCGGTAGCGCGCAGCCACCAGCGTGTCAGACGGCGGTCCGTCCGGGCATCGCCTAACGCGGCATGTGTGATGGCCACGGCAGCGGCAGGCGGCATGGCAACAGGCAGGACCATGAACGGGTCATGGAAACTCCCGCGGAAATGGAGCAACCCGGCCTCACCCGTTGTGCCGACCATGCCAGCGCCGGTAACCGCGCCGATGACGCGCCCTGCGGGCAGACCGAACAGTTTCGGCACGTCGCCGGATTTTGTCTCGCGCACTCGTTCAGAGAAAAAACCGAGAAGGCCAGAGAGGCCTATGGCCATGGGCGCACCGAGCGGCGCCCCGTAAAAAAGGTTTTGCCAGATGAATCGTCCCGGCTTCTGGACGACATTCCAGATGTGAAACCCGGTACCTATCAGCCCCACGAGCCCTGTCAGGGCATAAACCCCGTCGCGGACCAGATGCGCATGAGCGCGTCTATCCGCCGTGCCATGCGCCGAGACGGCGAGGGCGAGGGCCGAGGTAACAAGGGGGGTGTACATCGCCTTGTTCGCAAAATCGCCCCGGTAATGCTCGACGGCACTATCGAAAAGAACCGAAGCGGCCAGCGTGCCCGCGGAACGGTTGAGGCGTCTTGCGGCGAGATTGGCGCGATCCGCCGAGGGAGGCGGCTCGGCCGCAAGGGCAGGGAGGGCGGATTTCCGGCTCATGCGCCCGCCCCGTGTTGCGGCAGCGAAGGCTGCCGCTGTGAGCGCGCCGGTCAGGCCGAGGGCCCAGCCAACCGCGCCACGCGGGCCGCTATAACCCGGCACTCAGGATTTCTTCGAAGGCAGGAACGTGGCCAGCATTTCCTTCGCTGACCCACGGATGACATCGAGCAGTTCGGGTTCGGTCGGCAGGGAGGAGAGGAAAGCCTTGGCCTGTTGAAGGGTGATGTGCGGCGGCAAGGGCGGCACGTCGGGATCGGTGCGGGCTTCGAGGATAACAGGACGATCTGCGTCCAGGGCCTCTTCCCATGCACCGGCAATCTGATCGGGGTGATCGACCAGAATACCCTTGAGGTCGAGCAATTCGGCATATTTATGATACGGAAAATCGGGAATCGACTGCGTGGCGGTCGTCTTCCCCTCGCCAAGCTGCACGCGCTCTTCCCATGTCACCTGATTGAGGTCCTGGTTGTTGAGCACGAGAACGATAAGTTTGGGGTTTTGCCACTGCTTCCAGTATTTGGAGATCGTGATCATCACGTTCAGGCCGTTCATCTGCATCGCCCCATCGCCCATACAGGCAATGACGGTCCGTTCAGGAAAAGCCATTTTCGCGGCGACAGCATAGGGTGTGCCAGCCCCAAGCGAGGCAAGGCCACCCGAGAGCGAGGCCTTCATGCCACGACGGATTTTCAGATCTCGCGCAAACCAGTTGGCGACCGAGCCTGAATCGGCGGTGATGATCGCGTTTTCAGGCAAACGGGGTGACAATTCCCAGAACACGCGCTGCGGGTTGATCGGGTTGGCATCCGTCATGGCGCGGGCTTCGAGAACCTTCCACCACGTCTCGACTTCCTTCTCGATTTTTTCGCGCCAGCTCCGGTCGCTCTTGCGCTGCAAAAGCGGGATCAGGGCGCGCAGTGTAGCGGCGCTGTCGCCTTGCAGGCAGACCTCCATCGGGTAGCGCAGAGAGAGGTTAGAGCCGTTGATGTCGATCTGGACGCCGCGTGCCTGACCCGGATTGGGCAGGAACTCGCTATACGGATAGGCCGAGCCTACCATCAGGAAGGTGTCACATTCCTTCATCAGATCCCAGGACGGTTTGGTGCCGAGCAGGCCGAGTGAGCCAGTGACGTAGGGTAGTTCGTCTGGCACGGCAGCCTTGCCCAGAAGCGCCTTGGCAATACCGGCGCCAAGCAGGTCGGCAATTGCGATCAGCTCATCCGTGGCTTCCAGCGCGCCAGCGCCAGCCAGAATGGCAACTTTCTTGCCGGAATTCAGAATTTCCGCAGCGGCCTGCAGGCCGTGCATCTCCGGCACGGGGCTGATGACTGTCTCGCCAATGCCGGTATGGGTGAAGCCATGCGCGACAGGCGCTTCCTTGTAGGGTAGCTCCTGCAGGTCGTTAGGGACGATCACGATGGTGGGGGCACGTTTGTCACGGGCGATACGCACGGCGCGATCGATGGCGTGCCTCATCTGCGAAGGTTCGGTAACGGTAACGATATATTCCGAGCCGACATCCTTGCAGAGCGATTGCAGATCGACTTCCTGCTGGTAATTCGACCCGATACAGGTGCGCGCCTGCTGGCCCATGATGGCAACGACGCCCACATGGTCGAGCTTGGCGTCATAAAGCCCGTTGAGCAGGTGAATGGCACCCGGACCCGAGGTGGCAAAGCAAAGTCCGACCTGACCTGTGAATTTGGCATGGGCGGAAGCCATGAACGCCGCCATTTCCTCATGTCGTACCTGAACGTATTCCACACGCCCGGCATCGATCTCGCGCTGAAGCGCCACATCGATCCCGCCTGCACCATCACCCGGATATCCATAGGCCCTTTTCAGGCCCCATTCCTGAAGGCGTTTCCACATGAATTCGCTGACATTCATGGACATGGCTCTGATGCTCCGGCGATTGGCTGTGTGCCAGAGCAACGTCGCGTCAAGCGGGAATGTTCATTTTCATACTTTGTAAAATTATTTTATATTCATGAACCGGAATGATCAGAATTCGCTGTTTCCTGCGTTATCCGATGCGGAAAACGGGATGAACCGGGACAGGGTCAGCGTGGTGCGCGAGATGTCACTTTAACGTGACGATGCTGCAAAAGCGCCAGAAGCCTCCGGCCCCGTTCCTGCTTCATTGCCATCGTATCAGCATGAACCTTCGGGAGATCTTTTCATGTCCATCACGGCCAAACGGCGTTTGAAAGATATCTATCAGCTTACCGATTTCGAGAAGGCCGTTAAACGCTATCTGCCCAAGGCTGTGTATGAGTATGTGCGCAATGGCGCCGGGTCGGAAATAACCCTTCGCCGCAACCGGGCCGTCTTCCAGCGCTATTTGTGGCGGCCCTATCGCCTGCGCGATGTGTCCAGTCTCAACACCAAGATCACCCTTCTGGGTGAGACCTATGACCAGCCTTTCGGGTTCGCCCCGACGGGTGGTGCTGCCATGACCCGTTATGACGCAGACCGTATCGAGGCATCGACCGCGCGTCGCCATAACCTTTTCTATGCGCTCTCGGCCAATTCGCTCACACCTCTTGAAGAGATCATACGCATCAATCCCAGGGCCTGGTTTGCGGCCTATCTGCCCAGCGATATGGGCATCATCGATGGCATGATCGATCGTGTGCAGGAGGCGGGCTATCCCGTCCTTCTCATTACCTGTGACGTGCCTGTACCCGCGCAACGTATTGCCGAGACACGGGCAGGCTACTCCATGCCAATCCGGCCCAATCTGCGCGCTACACTCGGTGGCATGGCGCATCCGGGCTGGACATTCGGCACGCTGGGCCGCACGATCCTGCGTGATCGCAACCCAAAGATCGTGAACATCCGCCCTCAGGGTGGGCCAGGCCTCTTCTCCAATGAGATTGCCGCTGTCGGCGGGTCGCCTCACTTCACCTGGGACCATATCCGCCACATCCGGTCGCGATGGAAAGGCAAGCTCGTGCTCAAGGGGCTGCTGCGTCCGGAAGATATTGCCGAAGCGGCCCGGATCGGGGCCGATGCGGTTGGCATCTCCGATCACGGTGCCCGGCTGCTCGATTCTACCATCGCCCCGCTCGAGGCTCTTGGCGACATCAGGCAGGCAGCGGGCGATATGGCCGTGATTGTTGATAGCGGCTTTCGTTGTGGCGGTGATGTGCTCAAGGCCCTCACGCTTGGCGCCGATGCGGTCATGCTGGGGCGTCCGTTCCTTCAGGCCTGTGCGCTGGCGGGCAGTGCCGGGCTCGACAAGGCCATTTCCATTCTCAGCACCGAAATCAGCCGGGATCTGGCCCTGCTGGGTGTCACGGGTCTGGAGTCACTCAAGGAGGATCTGCTCAAGGATCTGGGCGATGTCCGTTTCGCCGAACAGGCGACGGAAAAAACCTGACCGACTGGGCAGAGGGGGTATCGGAACGCGGGGCAGCTTGTGTCATGATCGCGCCCACCTCCCACCCCTGGCGTGAAAGACTGGGCTATGAATGCGACCGAACGCGGCATACGTGAGCAGTTCTCCTTCTGGCGGGCGCTGTCGTCTCCCGGTTCTTCGCCCGAGCCCGGTTTTGCCCATGTGGTGATTGGCTGTGGCACTTCGGTGCATATCGCTGACAGCATTGCCTGTGCGCTGAACGAGGCCGGGTTTGCCGCGCGCGCGGTGCCGGGCAATGAGTGGACGCGTCGTGCCTCATCCTATGTACCGGCCGGGACACCCACCCGTATGCTGGCGCTGTCGCGCAGTGGTGAGTCGACCGAGACCGTGGCAGCCGCCGCGGCCGGGCTCAGGGCAGGGCTCGATGTCTTGGGCGTTACCTGTGCGCCCGGCAGCGCCCTGACGCGCGTTTCGAGCGAATCCTTCGAGGCTGAGACCCACCCCGAGGAAGGGATCGTGATGACCGCCTCGGCCAGTCTGATGTTGATGACGGGCCTGCGCTATGCCGGGTTGTCCATTACGCCTAATACGATCGTCGCTGCCGAGGCCCTTCTGGAGGCTTCCGACCCGCATCTTGTCTCACTGATTCAGGGCCGCTCGCATTTCGTGTTTCTTGGCGGCGGCGCCTATTACGGCGTGGCCCGCGAGGGGGCGTTGAAGATGCAGGAAATGAGCCTTAGCCAGAGTGAGGCGCATCATCCGCTCGAATATCGTCATGGCCCGACCAGCCTGATCGATGAACATTCCTTCGTGGTCATGCTCTATCATCCTGATACCCGTGAGGAGGAAGAGCAGGTAGCGCGTGAGGTGGTGGAGAAGGGAGCGGTCGTGCTCGGCCTTGGCGGTCTGGGTACGGTTTCCCTTCCCGTGGGCGGCGATCAGGGCGCGGGACCGCTGGTATGTCTGCCCGTGCTGCAACTTCTGGGCGAGTACGTGGCGCGCGCCAACGGGCTCGACACGCTGGCGCCGCGTCATCTGACCAAGGTCGTCACATTCGACGCTTGACCGGTTTATCCCGAGCAAGGTGTTCTTGCCCCGTGTTGCATCCGATGGGGCAGCCATCGAGCCACAGGTGGGGCCGTGCCTCGGGTGTGTCTGACACCGATGGCACGAGCCTATGGCAACCCGGACGGTCGCCAGACGCTGGGAGCGAGGAAAAATCGAATTCCTCGCCCAGACCTGCCGGAGCCGATCGATGCGCGCACCCATCGCCTACCACCCCGACATCGAGAAAGGCTCAACAGATGAAGGGGCCACTCACGAGCAACTGCGTCGGACATTCAGGCGCATCATTACGGCGACGCATCGTGATATCGGCACGGCTTCGCGCGGGGTTCATGCCAAGAGCCATGCCCTGCTTGAAGGGACATTGCATGTGGCGGCCAATCTTCCGCCGGAGCTTGCGCAAGGGTTTTTTGCGACACCCGGCGCCTATCGCCTGACGGCACGGCTTTCAGCCATACCGGGCGATCCGCTGCGCGATGCCGTTTCAGGGCCACGTGGCTTTGCCCTGAAAATTCATGACGTGCTCGGTCCGCTGCTGGAAGACAACAAGGGGGTGGCGGTACAGGACTTCCTGTTTGCCAACGGTGCCGTTTTCGGGGCACCCGATGCCAGGGGATTTCTTAAGAATCTGCGCGTGCTGGCGCTGACAACCGATCGGGCAGGGGGCGCCAAAGCGTGGCTTTCGCGCACGCTGCGCCTGATGCAGAGACTATTGACGCGCTTCGCCAGGCCCAGTGCCACGCTTGCTGCGCTGGGTGGATTCACACCCACTCATCCGCTGGGCGACCGGTTTTACTCGCAGGTGCCGGTGCGTTTTGGTGATTATGTCGCGAAGCTCGATCTCGTGCCTGAGTCAGAGAGCTTTCGTCGGCTGACGGGCCGTTTGATCGATATCGATCATGATCCGGTTGCGATACGTCGGGCAATCAGGCGCGTCATGGCGCAGGAAGGTGGGCGCTTCAGCCTGCGTGCGCAGCTTTGCCGCGATGAACAGCGGCAACCTGTCGAGAATGCCGCAACAGAGTGGAGCGAGGCTCTCAGCCCTTTCCACACTGTGGCAACGCTCGAATTTCCGCCGCAGGATAGCTGGAACGAGGCGCGATCATACCAGATTGATGAATGTCTCTCGTTTTCACCTTGGCACGGGCTCGAGGCGCACAGACCGCTTGGCAATATCATGCGCGCCCGACGGGCGGCTTATCCTTTCTCTGCGGGATTGCGGTCCAGGCTAAACGGATGCCCGATGAAGTTATTGCCGTGAAGGACGGTTGATCGTGCGTGTGTAATCGAAGCGTGTACCATGCGAGCCTTTATCCAGGCGATAGTGGGGATCGTCTGGTATAAGTGCTTCGGTTATTGTTCTACTGATTTTTACGACATAACATTTCTTTCATTTGATTGCAAAAAGTTCACTTTGTCATAAAACAGTCATTCAACTGACTTATTGGGTCGTTTATAGCATCGCGCATACGGTCCAGAAGCAAAGTCAGTCAATTTCATGCGCGCGCGTTCCCTTACTTCCCTGCTGCTTCTTTGCGGCGTTGTCATGCCGGAAACCGGTTTTGCCGCGGGGCAATCAGATGACATCGCCGCCCTGCGCCGTGAAATGCTTGAAATGCGGGCGCAGATGCAGGGGCAGATTAGCGATCTGCGTCGCGAACTGGCGAAGGAACGCACCCTGCGCCGTCAGTCGGAACTTGCGCAAAACAAGGCGGTGTCTAACCGTCATAGTCGTGTCACCGGCGTTGTTGGAACAGCCAGCTCTCATGATGTCGCTGATGCGCGACCGGGCTTGCATGTGACATCCGATGGGCCGCAGCACACCAAGCCTCATGAAGACGCCCCTGGTGTTCTCACGGCATCAGCCGGGGTGGGCGGCGCTGCCTCGCAAACCGCTAGGGCAGTGCATACCTCGGCGTCTCCTTCCAGCCCGGGGAGCGGGGCGGGCACTGCATCGCCCGGCCCTACATCGCCCGGTCAGGCGACTGGTGCTGGAGGGGAAGGCATACAGTTGGCATCGGCCCGGTCACATGGGGAGGGCAAGCCCTCTGACCCACAGGTGGCTTATGATACCCATCTGATCCCGCCGCCCGATCATGGTCTGAACATGTCACTGGCCGATTTCCGCCGGGCCACGAAATCTGCTGAAACGGTCGATATCGGCGGAATACGGATCGGCTTTCCTGCCGGGCGTCCGACCATCGCATCCAGTGACGGGCTCTATGCCTTTTCGGTGGGGCTGGTCATGCATCTGGATATTGGCGGTTTTCCGTCAACGGGCGGTACGGCTCAGGGGCAGACCGGTCGTTTCCCCAAGATGAACGAAAATGCCCGTCGCCTGCGTCTGCCGCTGACATGGCGTTACGGCAATCTTCTGGCCAACCTTACGCCAGAATGGGGGCGCACGGTCGACGGGACGGCTGGGCTGTATGAAGCCAATATGGTCTATAGTGGCATCCACAATTCGCAGTTCACCTTTGGCTATTATCAGCCGCGCGTGACGATGCAGGATTCAGAATCGTCCAACGGCTTCATTCTGATGGAGCGTGCCTCGATTTCGGAAGTAGTGCGTCTGATTGCTGCGGGCGATACCCGTATGAGCCTTGGTGGGCGCACGCATGAAAAGCGCTGGTATCTCGGCGCTTATCTGACGGGTCAGACTTATGGTGATCGCACCAATGACCCCACGGTGTCCGACAGCCAGATGGGTGGTTTGCTGCGTGTGGCAGGTCGCCCGGTGGCAACACCCAATGTCGATCTTCACCTTGGCATGTCCTCCACCATGTCTTTCAAACGCAACCAGACATCGCAGGGACGTGTCCTCTCGCTCAGCGATCGTCCTGAGACACGCCTGACCAATGAGCGTCTCGTTTCTACCGGGACCATCGCCGATATCGGCAAGGTCTGGGCGATCGGTCCGGAAATCGCCCTGCGCTACAGGGCCGCGCTCATCCAGGCGGAATATTATCATATCGGTGTCGACCGTACCGCAGCTGCAAGGGTCAAGGGTCCCGCGCCCAATCTCGGCTTTGACGGCTATTACGTGGCGGGCAGCTACACCCTGTTCGGACAGCCGCGGCGCTACAGCCCCAAGGATGCCGCGTTTTCATCGCCCGCCCCGACAGAGGATTTCGATATCTGGAACAACAAATGGGGCGCGCTCGAACTGGTCGGACGCTGGAGTGTGCTCGACTTCAACAGCAATCTGCGCGGCGATGCGCCTGCCTCGATGACGGGCGGGGTGCGCGGCGGCACACAGACCGTCTGGTCGGGTGGGCTGAACTGGTACATCAACCGGCATTATCGCATCCAGCTGCAGTACAGTCACATCGATGCCACGCGCTCCCAGACGGTCGGCACAGTCAATAACAAGGGCCGTTCGATCAACGCTGTGGGCAGCCGTATCCAGGCCGCTTTCTGAGCCGATGCCCCAGTTCGGAACGACCCGGGGCGTCAGGGGCATCTCCCTGGTTCAGGCGGTCTTCAGCGTTGGGACAGCGTACTTGCGATGCGGTCAGCTAGTTGCTCGAACAGTTTCTGCAGCAGGGCCGCCTTGGCCGCATCATCGGCCACACTACCCTGCACGCTGAGACTGGTACGGCCCTGACGCGCCGGGCGGGCGTCGTCGCCAGGGAGATCGGTCCATGAGGCAAGCAGAATAGCCTTACCCTGCCTGGTCAGATCCATACGCTCGATCGTGATGCTCAGGCGTGACTCCGGGGTTTCCAGAGGGGAATGGGCCGTGATCGTGCGTTGCGGCCAGTCCTGCGAAAGGCGCGCCACGATCAGATCGGTCGCTGATTGCGACAGGCGGCTGGCCCAGCGCCCGTTGCTGCTGCGTATCAATCGGCTGCCATCACGGACCAGGATGTCCTGTGTATCCAGATAGTCCGGCATGACGATGCGCGGAACATAGACCACCGCCGTTCCCGTGCCTGCCGGTAAGGCCGTGCCCGGATCCGGGGCAATTGTATAGAACTGTACGGGCGCCGAGGCACAGCCCGTCAGCAGGCCCAGAGCGATGGCCGGAATAAGCTGGCGCGTTTTCATTGGCGGCGTCCTGTCAGCAGAAGTTGCGGGTTGCGCTCCACATCATTGGCAAAGCCGCGCAAAGCTGCAGCCGCCGAGGCAATATCGCGCAAGCTGGCATCCAGATTGGCGCGATCAATCGAGCGGGGTGAGGTCATGCCTTGCAGGTTCGACAGTGTCTTGTTGGCGGTCACCATGGTTTCGCGGCTGTTTTGCAGCAGCAGACGCAATTCCTGCCCGCGAGCAGTCAATTGATCAGACCCGGTCGTGGCCAGCCGGTCCACGCTGGCCAGGGTGCGCAGCAATTGCGGCTGGACGGCTGTGATCATGTCATGTGCGGCATCGAGTGTCGCGCGTGTGCTCTGCGATGTCTGTTGCAGGTTGTCGGCAAGGGCCGGCAGGCGTTCATCGAGCATTTCGGCCAGATGGTGCATGATGGCGATGGTTGCAGCCGCGTCATCGCTGAGCTTGCGCAAAGGCAGGTGGGTGATGGTATTGGTAATGGCCTGAATGGACGATTGGCGCGTCGGGATCTCGGTCTCGTTCGTGAGTTCGGGATGCAGGATTGCCGGCGTATCGGGCGAGATGTCCAGATCGATCTGCGACGTGCCCGTGACAAAGCTCTTGAGGTTCATCTCACCGCGCAGACCATGATCGACGAGGCTTTTCAGGCTCGGAAGATGGCCATGCTTCTGCCCGGCCACCAGAATGTCGTCGCGTCGCAGCGTGACATAGACCGGGATATAGGCCTCGCGGTTTTTCGGATCGTATTCGATGGCAATGCGATCGACCGCACCGACCTGAACGCCACGGAAATTGACCGGCGCACCCACAGAAAGACCGTTGGTTGACCCACGAAAGATCAGGACTGCCCGATCTGTATGGGTGAACGGATGGAAATTGCCGAAAAAGACAAAGGCCGCCACCATGAGGGCCATACCACCCAGCACGAATGCGCCGACAAGGGCTTGCCTGTTCATGAGGGGGATCCTTCTTCGTTGCGTTGCCGGTTCATGAAAGCATGGACCTGACTGTCGTCGCAGTGATCGCGCAGAAAGCGCGGCGAGCCGTGGGCGATGGGTCTTTTGGTGATGGCATCGAGAAAAATGCCATCGTCTGCGATACTGAACAGACTGGGCAGTTCATGGCTCACGATGACGATGGTCGCGCCCAGACCGTCACGCAGATTAAGGATGAGGTCATCCAGACGCGCTGAGGTGATCGGATCAAGCCCCGCAGAGGGTTCGTCGAAAAACAGGATATCGGGGTCGAGGGCCAGAGCGCGAGCAAGGCCGGCGCGCTTGCGCATGCCGCCGCTGATTTCCGACGGTGCAAGATCGATGGCGTCGAGCAGGCCCACCAGAGCGAGTTTGAGCTCCACCAGCCGTCTGATGGCCCGGGCATCGAGAGAGGTGAACATCTGCAGGGGCAGGGCGACATTCTCGCCCACAGTCATCGAGCTCCACAGGGCACCGCTCTGGAACAGCACGCCAAAGCGGTGATTGATCTGCGTGCGATCGGCATCCGTGCCTTTCCAGTAGTCCTGCTCGCCAACCATGAAGCGGCCCGTAGTGGGACGCAGCAGGCCGATCATGCTTTTGAGCAGGGTGGATTTGCCGCAGCCCGAGCCCCCCATCACCGCGAAAATGCTGCCCCGCCGCACCGATAAATCGATATGCGACTGGATGACCTTGGGGCCGAAAGCGAGGGTCACGTCCTGCATTGTCAGGATGGCGGGAGCGGGGGGCTGTGTGTCTGTCTCATGGCTCATGGCTCAGACCCCCAGACTATTGGCGATGACAGCAAAGATGGCATCGAGCGCAATGACCCCAACAATGCCAATCACCACGGCCCGCGTTGCGGCAATACCGACATCTGCCGCCGATCGCCCGGCCTTGAGGCCGATGCGGCAGCTCGTCAGCCCGATGAACGCGCCAAACACGATGCTCTTGATGACCCCGAAGATGAACTGGCCGATGCCAAAGGCAATGACGGTCTGATGAAAATAGCCAAGGCTCGTGATGTCGAGCATCGATATGGCCACCACATAGCCGCCCAGCATGCCAATCAGGCAGCCATAGAGATAGAGAAACGGCATGGTGACAACGAGCGAGAGCACGGCGGGCAGGATGAGGTAGGAAGAAACCGAGATGCCGAAAACCTTCAGCGCGTCGATTTCCTCATTGCCCTGCATGGTGGATATACGTGCGGCATAGGCCCCGCCTGTGCGTCCGGCCATGATGATGGCCGTCATGACCGCTGCCATTTCGCGTACGGTCGCAATGCCGACCAGACTGGCGACATAGATACCTGCGGCGAATTTCTGCAGCTGCACGGCACCGACAAAGGCCAGAATGGCACCCACAAGAAAATTGACCACACCGACGATCAGCAGGGCTGACGGGCCAGCACTGAACAGATCGGAAGACAGGTCACTGCGCCGCAGGCCAACACGCCGGAACAGTGAGCGGAACGCTGCCAGCGCCGTGCCTGAGGCCATACCGGCCACGATACCCGTCTCGGCAAGCACATCAATCGCTTTGCCCCCGACATGCTCGAGGAAAGGCTGGCGGGGTTTTCTCCTCGGTGTCGCGGGGCCAGCCTGATCAGGAAGCAGATCAAGCAATTGCTGCATCGGATGTGGCAGGGGCGTGGTGTCGAACATGCGCTGTGATGCATCGCACAGGCGGCGCACATCCCACAGAAACGCGATCAGCCCGGTGTCCCAGTCCGTGACGCCTGAGACATCGCAGGCCAGTGTGGTGGCCTTGCCCATCGGGGCGAGTGCCTCAACCGTGCAGTCAGGCAACGCTGAATCATGGCTGAGCCAGGATCCGGTCAGGACGAGTCGTGCCGGGAGAGATGCCACATCCCGCGTCATGCGATCAGGGGGCGGGATGATCTCGAACCGGCCGGTTGGCGTCTCACCTGTCGTGTCAGCTATTGGATGCGCGCTCGAGGCAGGCGACGTTTCACGGGTGTCGGGGGTATGACGCATCAGGCCGTCACGCTGTCCGGTTGTCTAAACAGGAGGCGTCTTGTCGGGGCCGTACCGGAGGCTTTTGGTTTGCTGCCATCATAAGAGTGTATTGTGAGGGCAAGACTGCGCCCGCGCAAGAACAGCGGGCCCCACCCGGGGGCAGGCTGCCCGATATGTGATCACTGCAGATCATTCCATGTGGCGGTGGTCAGGTCGCTTACTTGCCCTGACATCCCGGTTCGGGCCAATCGATCAGTGTTCCTCCATATAGAATTCCACAGGAACGGTAAGGCTTAGCGTTGCACCCGATATGGTATCGGGCGGGGCAGGCAAAGGCTCGGCGCGCCGGACAAGCGCGAGGGTCTCGTCATCCAGCATGGCATAGCCGGTCGGTCTGACAAGACTGGCGGAGAGCACATGGCCTTTGCGGTCCATCGTAAAGCGCAGCATCACCGTTCCTTCCTGATGCTCGGCCTGTGCCTGTGCCGGATAGCGCTTGAAGCGTTCAAGCCGCGCCAGAAGACTGCCTTGCCAGCTTGCCTTGGCCTGCGACATTTCCCGCGTCGAAGGCGCTCCCTTGGCGCTGGTGGCCGATACGGTCGAAGGGGGCGCATCCGAAGGTGGGGGTGCGGTATTCGCTGTCGACTGCGTTGGCACGAGTGGAGCGACGTGGCGCGGTACGGGCGGTGTGGGCGTTACCTTGCGGCGCACCGGCGGCACCTTGATTTTGGCAGGCACCGGCACGGGCGGCAGGGGGGCGGGCGACGGAGGAGCCATGATTTCGGGAGGTTTTTCAGGCGCGGGCAGTTCCGGCGTGGCGACCTGAGGCGGCCCGGGCGGCCGCTCCTGGGGCGGCGAAGGAATACTGGCGGGCTCGGGTGCAAGATCGATGGCGATCGCAGCAGGCGGGGGCGCATAGGGAAGGGGCGGGGTTGCGCGCAGCGTCGAGGCTGCCCAGATCCCGAGACCCGTCAAGGCAAGGATGGCGAGTGCAGAGCAGCCACC
The DNA here is from genome assembly GCF_000505765.1 of Asaia sp. SF2.1. Lineage (NCBI taxonomy): Bacteria > Pseudomonadati > Pseudomonadota > Alphaproteobacteria > Acetobacterales > Acetobacteraceae > Asaia > Asaia sp. SF2.1. The sequence goes on from NZ_AYXS01000045.1 coordinate 13,215, forward strand.
AAGACGTCTTTGCCTCTGCCCCTCAAGCTTCTGATGAAGCTGGTAGACAGCGCGAAAGGACAGCATGTCTCCTGCTGCGGGTGAAGCCGCTGCCGGGGTGGCTGGCGCCGTGCGATAACGCCTTGCGGTCACGGTTCGTCGCCCTCCTCCTGACCCTGCAGATTGACGAGCGCCACCTTCAGGAACCCTGCCTTGCGCAGCAGATCCATGGTTTTCATCAGCGTCTCGTAATCCACGGTCTTGTCTGCGCGCAGGAAGATGCGCTCATCCTTGTGGCCGTTCGTCAGGGTCACGAGGCGCAGGGGAAGCGCCTCATTGCTGATATCGTCCTCACCCAGAGCCAGGGATTTGTCGGCTTTCACCGTGACGAAAATCGGATTGGCCGGACGCGGGGCAGGTTTCTGGGTTGAGGAGGGCAGATCCACCGGAACGTTGACCGTGCTCAGCGGTGCCGTCACCATGAAGATAACCAGAAGCACGAGCATGACATCGATCAGCGGTGTCACGTTCAGCTCATGGGCATCGAGCGCCGTGTCGTCGGCATGACGCATACGCAGCGCCATGATCAGCGGCCGGCCTGCTCGGCACGCGGTGTTGCAAAGCGCAGCACCTGCCCACCGCCGCCCTGCACATGCAGGCGGCTCAGGTCGCGTGAGACGAGACGCAGGATGAGCGCGGTGAGATCACCCACCTGCGCCTTGCAGCCAAGGCACTGTCGCGACAGGAAATTATAGATCACGACGGCTGGAATGGCCGCCACGAGTCCCAGCGCAGTGGCAAGCAGGGCCTCGGCAATGCCGGGGGCGACCACAGCAAGGCTCGTGGCCTTCGTGGCGGCAATACCGGTGAACGAGGTCATGATGCCCCATACCGTGCCGAAAAGCCCGATAAACGGCGATGTCGCGCCGATCGTAGCCAGAATTCCCGTGCCGCGCATCAGGCGACGCCCTTCTGCGGCTTCCAGACGCTCAAGATGCAGCATGATGCGCTCTTTCAGTCCTTCGCGGTCTTCCAGCACATCGGCAGAGCGTGTCCATTCATTGGAGGCTGCGAGCAGCAGGGCGCGGACGATGCCGATATCAGGGCAGAGCGACTGGGACTCGGCAAGCGAGGCTGCATTTTCCAGCTTCAGTTCGGCCTGTGACAGTGCACGCCTGACACGCATGACCTCAACGACCTTGGCGACAAACACCGCCCAGCTGATCACGCAGGCCACGATCAGCAGCATCATGACGAAGCGCACGACGGGGCCGGCACCGAGGAACATTTCCCACGGGGTGAAGGGAAGTGAGGCGAGGTCGCCAGCGGGCGCAGCCATGAGGCTCTCCTGTTCGTGTGAGGTGCGTACACCCCCATTCGGGGTTTTTGTTCTTGTTACGGGGTGTAACCAACCGCTCATTCCCTGTTAATCAGATTCATTCTCAATTACAAGAAGTCGATTGCACAGGAGAGCGCCCATGCTGGTTCACATTCCCAATGTCCTGACACCTGACGAGCTGCGTCATTGCCGTCAGACGCTTGAGCAGGCGTCGTGGCTGGACGGCAAGGTGACCGCCGGGCAGCAATCGGCAAAAGCCAAGCACAATCTTCAGGTGCCACAGGATTGCGAGGCCTCGCGCGAACTGGGCGAGATCGTGTTGCGGGCGCTGGGACGAAACCCCGTGTTCAATAGTGCCGCCCTGCCGCTGCGCGTCTTCCCGCCGCTATTCAACCGCTACGATGTGGGCATGAAATTCGGCGCCCATGTCGATAACGCCATACGCCCCATTCCCGAGAGCGGCTTCAGAATTCGGACCGATGTGTCCTCAACGCTCTTCATCACCGGGCCGGATGAATATGACGGGGGTGAACTGGTGATTCAGGACACTTACGGCGAGCAGCGTGTCAAACTGCCCGCTGGTGACATGGTTCTGTATCCGTCTACCAGCCTGCATCGCGTGAGTGAGGTGACACGCGGCTCACGCTGGGCCTCGTTTTTCTGGAGCCAGTCCATGGTGCGCGACGATACGAAGCGTGCGCTTCTGTATGACTTCGACCGTTCGATCATCGAGACCCGCAAGGCTCTCCCCGATGATCATCCGGGTGTGCTCGGGCTGACCTCGACCTATCACAACCTGCTGCGTCAGTGGGCGGAGCTCTGAGCCACCACCCGCCCGCGCTGCTGTCTTGCAGAAGTAGATGAAGGGGAGGTGCTTAGCCAGCGAGGCTGACGCCCTGTCTGCTTCATTTGTCTGATTGGCAATTCAGGCGTGATATTCAGGGCTGGCCCCATGATGGCACTTGCCGTTATGTCGGGCGTTCCGGTCTCCTGAACCCGAGTGTGCCATGTCGCCCCGCTTTTCCCTTCACGGGCAACGTCTCCTGCTGGTGGGAGCCCCGTTCTGCGCGGTTCTGCTGCCCATGCCTTTTCTTTATGGGGCCTCATGGCGCCTGCTTGGCGTGCCGGTGAGCCTGTGGTGGCTGTTTGCCTGTCTGCCGTTCACGACACTCTGCCTTGCCCTTGCACTCCGGCCCATGGGGCCCCTTAACGATGATGCTGCACCTGTCAGAGGGGCAGAACGTTGAGAGTGGCGGGTTTCGTTCTCGTCCTCCTGCTCGCTTTGGGATTGGCCTGCGCGCCGCTCAAAAGCGGTGTCAGCCGTGACCCTCGCGCCTTTTTTGCCGCACGAGGGCAGTTTGGCGTTGCGCTCTTTTTCCTGCTTTCAGTGGGCGAGACCTATTCGATCGGTTCGGTTTTGGGCTTTCCCGGAGGTATCGCCGCGAGCGGTTCCATCGACGTGGCATTGTGGTTTGTCGGGTATATCCTGCTCGCCTTCCCGGTCGGGATGGTGCTGTATCCCCGGTTATGGCGGGTGGGAAATCGTTTGGGTGCCATCACCTTGCCAGACCTCCTGGGGGGGTATTTCCAGAGTACGCTTGTCGGGCGTGTGACAGGGCTTGTGCTCGTGATTCTGATGCTCCCGCTGGGGACCATGCAGTTCATAGGCCTGAATACGGTATTCTCGACCCTTGCCCTACCGGTTTCCCCTGTCATGCTCAGTGCGTTCGCAGCATTGCTGGCGTTCCTTTTTGTGGCAGGTGCCGGATTGCGTGGTGCGGCGCTGAGTGCGGCATTGAAGGATGGCCTGATCCTGCTCTCCATCATCTGCGTGGCGTTTGCAGCCCTCCTGGCCTGGCCCCATCAGGCGACGCGACCTCTGGCAGCGGCGCTGCGGGGTGCAAGTCCACATCCTTTTTCGACCTGTGTGATGATCATGAGCACGATCGTGACGCAGGCTTTCGGCTTTTGCATCGCGCCACAAACTGCTGCCGCCGTCTTTTCGGCCCGTGATCCGCAAACCATCAGACGTGCCCAGATCTGGATGCCGCTTTATATGGTGCTGTTTCCGCTGCTGGTCGTCATTGCGTGTTTCGGCCTGACCCATCCCGTCATTATGGGACGGCCCGACTCAGTCTTTCTCTCGGTAGCGTCGCATCTGCTGCCGGGTTGGGGTGTCGGGATCGTCGCAGGCGCGGTGGCCCTGACCGCGCTCGTCTGGCTTGGGGCGGTGTGTCTCAGCCTTGCGGCGATCGTCACCGGCAGTTTCACGCCCCATCTTTCTGCTCCTGCGCAAAAGCGTACGGGTCTGGCCATCATTGCGCTCTATCTTGGCCTCTCCGTGCTGACAGCTGCCCTGCATACCGCGCTGATCGTGACACTCAACCGGCTGTTCTATGTAGGGCTGGTGCAGCTCCTGCCCGCCGTGCTGCTCTGCGTGACCGGATATCGCGTTTCCCCTGCACGGCTGCTTGCTGCCCTGTTCCTCGGACTTGTATCGGGTGGCGTGGTTTTCGCCTTGGGCTGGGGGCCCTTTGGTCTTAGTTCGGCTCTTCCGGGTTTGCTGGTCAATGGTGCGATACTGTTTCAGGCCGGATTGCCGCGCAGGGATACTGTCTGCCACGGCGAAATGGGGAGGAAGGCCAAAGGCGCCTGATCTCTGAAGGGTCAGGGCCGAATGCGGGAGAACGCTATCTGGGCGGCAAGAGCCACAAGAAGGGTTGTGACGCCGAGCACCGACAGGGACAAAAGCGGGTCCAGCAGAGCGTGGCCGGTCAGAGCGCCTCTCATGCCGTCAATGCCGTAGGTCAGCGGGTTGCTGAAGGCGAGCGCCCTTATAAGATGGCTCTGCCCTTCAAGGGGAAAGACAGCGCCGGAAAGATAGAAAAGCGGCGTCAGGATAAAATTGACGATTTGTGAAAAGCTCTGGGCATCGCTCATGACGGAGCCCAGCACCGAGCCGAAAAAGGCAAAGAGCAGAGCCAGAAGCAGGGCAAAGGCGAAGGCGAGCGCCAGATGGGCGGGTGAAGGGAGAACACCTGCCAGTATTAGGCATATCACACTCACGATGATAGCCTGGATCAACGCGACACTTGCCACACCCAGCGCACGTCCGAGCAGGACCCAGTGTCGGGAAACCGGCGAGACCAGTGTTTCCTTGATGAATCCGAACTGCCTGTCCCATAGCAAATCCGCACCTGAATAGACCGTGTTGAACAGGATACCCGCGCCCACCACACCCGGTGCGAGGAACGTGAAATAATCCCCTTCGCCCGCCTTGCGAAAAACCGGCGCAAAGCCCAGGCCGAGGGCAACGAGAAACAGGAAAGGCTGCGCCAGTGCCGAAATCAGCCGGCCTCGCGCACGCAAGAAGCTCCTGATCTGCCTGAGCCACAAATTATAGATGACATCGATCATCAACGCGGCTCTTCCCCGGCTGTCAGAGAGAGGAAACTGTCCTCCAGCGAACCCTGCTGGGCGTGATCCATCACAGCGCTGACCGCGCCTTGGGTCAGGATGCGCCCCTGTTTGATCACGGCGACGCTCTGTGCAACGCGTTCGACCTCATCGAGATAATGGCTCGTCAAGAAAATGGTCGTACCCTGATGGGCCTGCAACGCCTGTAGATGATCCCACAGCACACGCCGTGATTGCGGGTCGAGCCCGAGCGTCGGCTCATCCAGAAAAATTAGGGCTGGGCGGTGCAGCAGGGATCTGGCGATCTCGACCCGCCGCTTGAGACCGCCACTCAGGGTCCTGACCATCTGCCGCGCGTGGTCCGTCATATCGAACAGGGTTAGCGCGTCTGCAATACGTGACGCTCTCTCGGCACGCGGGATGCGGTAGAAAGCGCAATGGATCCAGAGATTCTCCTGCACGGTCATGGCAGGGTCCAGGGTACATTCCTGGAATACCACGCCGAAATGACGCCTTGCTTCCATCGGGTCATTGGCCAGATCAATGCCATTCAACAGGATGCGTCCGCTATCAGGGGGAAGCAGGGTGGTCAGCATCTTGATCGTGGTGGTCTTGCCTGCGCCGTTGGGCCCCAGAAAGGCGAAAATCTCACCGCGAGCGACCGTGAAATCCAGACCCGAGACAACCTGCCGATCCCCGTAGGATTTGACCAGCTTCTCCACCCTGATCACAGCCTGTGGCGCGCCTTCCATGCCTGAAGGCGCTGAGGGCACGGCATGCTCCGCTCTGCATGAGCGATCATGAGCTTGCTCGGTAGAGGGCGTGGCTGGCGTCAACGCGGTGATATCCCTGTGGTCAGGGTGGCAGTGCCGGTTTCCTGCCTCAACAGGCCCCAGCCCTCAAGTATGTCGATGGCGCTCTCGACACCCTGCTCTGCTTCGATCAGTGGACGCAATGAGGCGGCCTTGTCGCGCGGAGCGCGTGTTGTTGCGCGCCCGATGGCCTCGGCCAGCCTTTCGGCGGTGAGTGTCCTGCGCGACAGGCGTATCGGGCTGATACCGATAACCTTCAGGCGCCAGCTCCAGAAAAACTGGTCAGCCAGAAACGGTATGATCACCTGAGGCAGGCCGGCGCGCGTGGCAGCCGCCACCGTTCCAGCGCCCCCATGATGAACCGCAAGGGATACGCGGGGGAAAAGCCAGTCATGGGGGGCGTTGTCGATGAAAAAGATATCCCCCTCCTGGTCGGGCTTGAGGTTTTTGAGTGCCCCCCAGCCTGTCGCGACGATCGCGCGTCGCCCGGTCAGGCGCAAGGCCTTGAGAATGAGCGCGGTAAATTTCTCCGGTTTGCCGGTCATCATGCTGCCAAACCCGACATAGACCGGGGCCGGACCGGCGGCGAGAAATGCTTCCAGCTCCGGTGAGGGGCGCCAGCTTGTTTTCTGGTCGTAGAACCAGCTCCCGGTTACGGCAATGCGGTCACGCGACCAGTCAGCGGGTTGGGGCTGGATGTGCCGGCTGAAGGCATAAAGCAGATAGCGCCTGTTACCCGCGCTGTCCGTTTCGGACCACGGTCCCTTCCACCCGATGGGAGGCAGGGACAGCTCGCGACGCATGATCGCCACCGGAAAAGACATGAAACGCCAGATCAGGAATCGTGCCACATGGGTCAGCGCCTTGTGCAGGATACCGGGCAAGCGCAGGGCCGGGTTCGGCCACAGGGGAGGCACCCATTTCGACGGGGTCATGGGCATGAATTGCGCCTGAACGAACGCTATGCCCCGCCTCTGGGCAATCGAGGCTCCGAGTATCGTGCCGGAGCCCGATCCGATGACGAGTTCTGCCCCTTTCGTGGCTTCCATCGCCTGCCTGACCCAGAGAGGCATCCACCGACACAGGGCACGGGCGACCTGCCATCCCATGCGCAACTGGTTTCCCTTTTCCAGCACAGCATGTTCCTGTGTCATCAGATCGGCGAAATCGGACTCGATGGGGGCAAACCCGAGACCACCACCCCTTATGAGGGATTCGTGGCGCGCTGATGTGGCAATACAGACGTCGTGGCCCCGTCTGGCGAGGCCCTGCCCAAGGGCGACGAATGGACGCGCATCGCCCTGCGTACCGATGGTGAAGATCACGATTTTCATGGCGGCATCCGGTCAGGCTGCCGAGAGGCAGGATGCGGGCGTGCGGTCCTGCGCGAGGCTGATATTGATCCAACGCGCAACGGTCTCGACATGGCCGGGCAGCAGCATATCGCCATGACGGCAGTCAAGGTCATGGGCCGTGATATGGCCAGAGCTGTACGCCCTCCAGGCATACGGGTCGTCCGAGACGATCGTCACCTCGTTCTGGTTTCCCTTGTCCGCAGCCCTGAGGAACAGGATATCGGCATCATTGGGCGTCGGAACATGGGCGAGCAGCATCTCGATATTGCGTCTGGTAATCAGGCGCAGCTTCTCGGCAAGGCTGGTCAGGGCATTGAGGTCGATTTCAGGCAGATCCGGAAGCACCGTTGTGTCCAGCGTTTCCAGAAACAGATCGGCCAGGCCATCGAGCGTATCGGGCAAAGCTGCATCCTCGACCGGAGCGATCTGCAGGAATTGCAGGACAGCGCGTATGGCCTGGGGGCTATCTGGCGCAAGGCTCTGATCCTGGAGCAGGCAGGGATAAGAATCGAGCATGGCCAGTAGGGCTATGTCCTCCCCCTCCTGTCTCAGGAGAGACGCAATTTCATGGGCAACAACGCCACCCATGGACCACCCGACCAAATGATAGGGGCCGTGCGGCTGCAGGCGCCGCAATTCGGCAACATAGAAGGCCGCCAGGGCAGCGAGCGTTGCGGGCGCATCGTCCTTCAGCAGGAGTCCGGCATCCTGCAGGCCATAGACCGGATGGGACTCAGAAAGGAGTGGGGCCAGCGTGTTGAAGTTCCAGCTCATGCCGATCACGGGATGAAAACAGAAGACCGGCGCGTTTTGTCCCTGAGCCCGTATGGCAAGGCATGGTGCAAGCGGGTCGCAGGTGACCGAGCCCCCTTCGAGCAGGGGAGCCAGAAGCACAATTGTCGGAGCGGCAAAAACCTGCCCGACAGGAAGCGCGTAACCCTCGCGTGAGAGGCAGGCGATCATCTGTACGACCATGAGGCTGTCGCCGCCGAGTTCGAAGAAGCTGGTATGGATATCGACGCGTTCGAGCTCGAGCAGTTCGCCCCATAATGCGCTGAGCCTGCGTTCCGCCGGGGTGCGGGCTTCGGTGAAGGTTGTCGTCTCCGTCTCTTCACGCAGGGAGGCCAGCGCCGCCCGGTCGAGCTTGCCGCTTGTCATGCGCGGCAGTGTCTCGACGCAGACGATACGCACCGGGATCATCTGGGGGGGAAGGAGGCCAAGAAGGGTGCGTCTGATCTGTGAAGGGTCGAGCCTTGCGCCATGGGTCGCGGGTACGAGATAGGCGGCGAGGAGAGGCGCGCCGCGTGCAGGGTCTTTCTCGATCATCACGGCGGCCTGCAGGATTTCCGGCAGGCTGAGCAACGTACTTTCGATCTCACTGGGTTCAATACGCATCCCGCGTATCTTGATCTGCTGGTCGCCGCGCCCAAGGACGGTCAACGTCCCGTCATGTCCAATCGCCGCCCGATCGCCTGTGCGATAGGCCTTGCGTCCAGGTACCCCAAGAGGGTCGGGGATGAAGCGGCTCGACGTGAGTTCCGGCTGATTGAGATAGCCTGTGGCAACCCCGTCACCCGCAATCAGCAATTCGCCGATAACGCCATCTGGCAGAGGGGTTTGATCAGGCCCGATGATGTAAAGCTGTGTATTGGCCAGAGCATGCCCAGCGGCCGGCGTATCGGTTTCCTGAGGGTCGAGATGATGCGTTGTGGACCAGATCGTGGTTTCCGTGGGGCCATACAGATTATGCACCGCCCGGCCGAGATGCAGCATCTGGCGCGCCATATGGGCTGGCATCGCCTCGCCCCCGCTCATGAGCATCATACCCTGCAGGGCGCTGCTCTCGGCTGTGCCTAGCAGGGTCTGCCACAGCGTCGGGGTCGCTTGCATGGCTGTGATGCCATGTTCCCGAACAAGGGCTGCCAGACGGCCTGGCTCGAGGATATCCTCGCGGCTGGCAATGACACAGGCACCGCCGGATGTGAGCGGCAGGAGCATTTCGAGCACGGCAATATCAAATGTCCAGGCCGTGACAGCCAGAAGTGTTTCCCGCGCGCTATAGGCCAGTCTTTCCGTGATGGCATGTAGGAAGTTTGTCAGGGCCTTGCGGGGAACAACGACCCCCTTGGGTCGCCCGGTCGTTCCCGAGGTATAGGTGACATAGGCCGTGTCATCCGGGACGGGCGAGGACGAGGCCGTTTTCCCTCGCGAAAGTCGCTGAAGCGTGGACGTCTCGCTCGTAAGAGCCCATGCGGTGTATTCTGCCGCCCAGTCGATATGGGCAGCGTCCGGCACAATGACGGCACTGGGTTCAGCATCTTCGAGGATCAGTTTTGCCCGTGCCTGGGGCGAGGCGATATCGAGGGGCAGCCATGCGGCGCCTGCCTGCAGGACAGCGGCAACAGCAAGGATCATGCGTCTGTCGCGTGGCAGGGCCAGAGCGACCAGCTTGCCCGGCCCTATGCCTTCTGCCCGAAGCTGTTCGGCCAGTGCACGGCTTTGTCGAAGAAATACCTCACGCGTCATCACGCCATAGGCATCGCTGACGAGGGGGCCGGAGCCATGACCGACCCCTTTGTCGATAAGCTTTGTCAGGGGAGTGGTCGGCCAGTCGCGGCGGGTCGTTCGGTTTCTGGCTTCCTGCGCGGCGCGTTCTTCTGGCGTGAGCAGGGACAGATGATCGAGCGTGGTATCCGGTACGTTAGCGATCTGTTCAGCCAGACGCAGGATCCGGGTCAGATGGGCATCCAGTTCATGGGTCGCGTAAAGCGCTGGATTGGCATCGCATTGAAAACACAGGCCAGCGCCGTCCTTGCGGTCGAAGACGAAGATGGTCAGGTCTTCCATCGCGCCATTGCTCAGATTTTCGTTGCGCGCGGTGATGGGACCGAAGGAGAGATTATAGTCGAAAGGCTCGATATTGATGCCGATACGGCTGATCTGGGTGGTATTGCTGAACAGCCCGAGATCACGTCGCATATCCTCGTACCGATATTGCTGGTGGCGTAACGCATTACGCATGGCCCGACGTGCCATGCCGACCAGGTCGGCAAAACTGGTTTTGGGTGCGATCCTAAAACGCAGCGCTACAGCATTGGCGACCATGCCGGGCGTTTGTCTGAGCTGACGATTGGCGCGTGCACTGACGGGCATGCCCACGACAAGGTCGGATTGTCCGGTAACGCGATAGAGATAAGCCACGAGAAGGGCTGTGAGTGTCTGGGGGAGGGTCGCCTCCAGCGCACGGCCGATCCGGGTCAGACTCTCGGCGCGCTCATCCGACATGAAGGCGGCGCGGGTTATCGCGCCGCCAGCCTCACCACTGGGCGCACGTTGGGGGCGCAGCGACAACGAGACCGGCTCGGGTGCTTCTGAAAGCGCTTCGCTCCAGTAGGCTTTGTCCTTTTCGAAGCGTGGCGACTGCCGGTAGGCCTGTTCCTGCTCATGCAGGGTCGAGAGTGGCAGGAAAGCGGCCTCCGGGGGGGATATTCCGGCGTAGCGCGCGGTGTAGTGGGCTGCGACACGCGCCGCCACCATCCCGCCTGCAAATCCGTCCAGCACGGCATGATGACAGCAGTGAAACCAGATATGATACGTGTCGCTGAGCCGCAGTAAGGCGTTCTGCCACAACGGATCATGCTCCAGATCCAACGGGGCACGCAGGCGTTCAAGCATCCAGTCACGGGCGGACTGTTCCGGATCGGGCATGTCGTGGAACGCGATGACAGGACAGGCGACGGACCCTGGTGGGCGGATCGTGTAAACCGGCCCCTCTGGTTTCCTGACGATAGCGGTCCTGAGCGTCTCGGCCTCAGCCTGTACGCAAGTGAGTGACTCAATGAAGAGGTCTGTGCGGAGTTCGCCGCGAAGATGGATCGCCTCTGCAATATTCAGGCTCGATCCTGAAGGGGCGAGAAATTGCGTCATCCACAACCCGCGTTGTGCAGTGGTTAAAGGCAGCGTTTCAGCGCGGTTTTTGTGCAGCATCGTTCGGTGCCAAGGCCTCTTTGAGGTATTATTATTTTGGTGTGGCTCCTGCGAATTCTAGAGATGCATGGAATGTTTTACAATAACCAATACTACAAATGCAGCGTCACACTGGAACTTGATCGCCACTGGTGATCATGCCGCTGATACGTGCATGGTCGCCGTATGGCCTCGGGGACCTGCAAACAGGCCAATAGTCGCTGATCATGTGAAAAAGAACGGATAGAGTCTTTCAAACCATGGCGCGGGCAGGCGGAATGGTCCGGAAGTGACACGAAATATCACATTTGTTCAGTTTGATCAGATGAATGCCGGGTGCTCGCAGCAGGCGATCCAAAGGCCCCTTAATGGACAACATATTGACAAATATACATAATAAGCACAAAGCGCCGTAATTCACATGCGAAAACAGTAATCAGGATCGTTCTGGTCCCACATAATAGGTAACGAATATCACTCTCGTTAGTGTGATTTCGTTCATAACCGCTGTTACGGTTATGGTTCTTGGGCACTTAGGGTGTTTTCCCGGCACACAGTATGGGGCCCATTATGGTTCATTCAATCGTTCACGCAGCGCATACCGGCCATGTCGATGGCGCTTCATCCCAGTCTCCCGCAGCACGGCCCAAGTTGGACCGCATCTTCAACGACCCCGATGGCGTGGTCGAAGACGGCGTGCGCGGCGCACTTCTTGCCCATCCCGACATCATTGTCGAAACGGCCAATCCGCGTGTCGTCAAGCGCGCCAAGACCACGGGCCGTCGCAAGGTCGGCGTGATCACGGGTGGCGGTTCGGGCCATGAGCCGGCTTTCCTTGGCTATGTCGGTACGGGCCTTCTGGACTCGGTTGCCATTGGCGAGATCTTCTCTTCTCCGACGGCTGTGAGCTTCCTCGACGCCATGAAGGAAGCCGATATGGGCGCTGGCGTAGCCTGCCTGTTTGGCAACTACGCGGGTGATACGATGAATGTCCGCATGGCGGCGCGTGATGCGCAGCAGGCTGGCATCAAGGTCGAGACCGTGGTCGCTACCGATGACGTTGCGTCGGCTCCGGCAAGTGAAGCCGAGCGCCGCCGCGGTGTTGCTGGCGAAATCCTGATGTGGAAAGCCGCCGGTGCGCGCGCCGAAGAAGGCGGCTCGCTGGATGAGGTGATTGCCGTGGCCCGCAAGGCCATTGCCAATACCCGCTCCATCGGTGTCGGCCTCACGCCCTGCACCATCGTTGCCAACGGTCATCCGAATTTCTCGATCGAACTCGGCACCATGGAAGTCGGTATCGGCCATCATGGCGAGCCCGGCGTGTCGGTTCAGGAGCTCGGCCGCTCGCGCGATATCGCCAAGCTGATGCTTGAGCACATCCTGCCCGACCTGCCCTTCACCAAGGGCGACCGCGTGACGGTGCTGCTCTCGGGTCTGGGTGCCACCCCGATCATCGAACTCTATGTGCTGTACGCTGATGTTGCCGATCTCCTGAAGGAGAAGGGCATTGAGGTGGCGCATCGCTTCGTTGGCAATCTCTTCACCTCGCTCGAGATGAAGGGCGCTACCCTGACGATCATGAAGACCGATGAAGAGCTGGATCGCCTGATGGCCGCTCCCGCCGAATCCATTGGTCTGGTGCGCGTCGGTGCCGGTGCGGCACAGGTTCAGGCTGCTGAAGCGCCGACGGCCAAGGCCGACCCGGTCGAAGCACTGGTCAAGACCGCGACGGGCGAGAAATACGTGCCCAAGAGCGGTATTCCCGTCGCCGAAACCACGAAGGTCATCTCGGCCCTGGTCGATGCCATCGTCAAGGCACGTGACTGGCTGAGCGAGATCGACGGCAAGATCGGCGATGGCGATCACGGCATCAACATGGCCAAGGGCTTTGCCCGCTGCGGTGATGCGCTGGGTGCCAACCCGCCGGTCATGGAAAAGGGCCTCGATGCCCTGTCTGACTCGCTGATGGCCGGTATCGGCGGCTCGATGGGCCCGCTTTATGGCCGTTTCTTCGAAGGCATGGCGATCCCGCTGCGCAATGTCGAATTCCTTGATGGCAAGCTCTTCGCCCAGATGCTCGATGGGGCGCTGGCCGGGATCAACAGCCTGGGCAATGCCCGCGTAGGTGACAAGACCCTTGTCGATACGCTGCAGCCTTCTGTTGAAGCCTTCCACAAGGCACTGGATGACGGAAAGTCGTTCGAGCAGGCCCTGATTGCGATGTCGGAAGCGGCAGAACGCGGTCGTGACTCCACAATCGATCTGGTGGCCCGTATCGGCCGCGCCAGCCGACTGGGCGAGCGTTCACGCGGCGTGCTCGATGCCGGTGCAACCTCCTGCTGCCTGATCCTTCAGACGATCGCCAAGGAACTCGTGGTTCCGGCGCGTAACCACAACGCCTGATACGCCACGAACCGAAAGACCAAGACCATGAACAAGATTGTTACGCCTGACCTGGGTGCCCTGCAGAAAGAAGCAGCCAGCGCCGCTCTGCCGGAAAAGATGATGGCCGTCGTCGCCTACGAACCCGGCGATTATCGCTGGGAAGAGGTGGATGTCCCCCGCGCCGGTCCCGATGATATCATCATCGAAGTCGAAACCGTTGGCATCTGCGCCGGTGACATCAAGTGCTTCCTGGGCGCCCCTTCCTTCTGGGGCGACAAGGAACAGCCCCGCTACGTCAAGCCGCCGATGATCCCGGGCCACGAATTCATCGGGCGCGCTGTCGAAATCGGCGAGAACCTGCGCGGGCAGTACAAGGTGGGTGACCGCCTGATCAGCGAGCAGATCGTTCCTTGCGACGATTGCCGCTACTGCAAGGGCGGTCAGTACTGGATGTGCGAGCGTCACGACCTGTACGGTTTCCAGAACAACACCAACGGCGCCATGGCGAAGTACATGCGCTTCCCCAAGACGTCGCGCACCCATCGCGTTCCCGAGGACATGCCTGCCGAGGCGGCTGCCCTGATCGAGCCCTATGCCTGCTCCGTTCACGCTGTGAACCGTGCGAACATCCAGCTCGATGACGTGGTGGTTCTGGCCGGTGCCGGTACGCTGGGTCTGGGCATGGTGGGCGCTGCCCGCCTGAAGAACCCGAGCAAGCTGATCGTGCTCGACACCAAGCAGGACCGTCTGGATCTGGCCAAGAAGTTCGGCGCGGATATCGTGATGAACCCGCTTGAAGAAGACGTGGTGGCCAAGGTCAAGGAACTGACCGGTGGCTATGGCTGCGATGTGTATATCGAAGCAACCGGCCATCCCTCGAGCGTTCGTCAGGGCCTGCACATGATCCGCAAGCTCGGCCGCTTCGTCGAGTTCAGCGTGTTCGGCGATGAAGTGACCTGCGACTGGTCCATCATCTCCGACCGTAAGGAGCTGGACGTGCTCGGCGCCCATCTGGGCCCGTATTGCTACCCCTTCACCATTGCCGCCATTGCCGATGGTCGTCTGCCGGTCGAGGGTGTGGTGACCCACTCCCTGCCGCTGGACCAGTGGAAGGAAGGCTTCGACCTGATGAAGAAGGGCGACAAGTCCATCAAGACGGTCCTGATCCCATAAGATCAAACGTGTATCAGGCGGGAAAGGCGGTTCCGAAAGGAGCCGCCTTTTCTGTTTTCAGAGTGTCAGCGTGCCCGCAATCCGTGGCGTTACAGTTCCCCCGACCCAGATCGTCTCCCCGTTCTTGACGATTGAAACACGGCCATTGCGGCCCATGGCAGTACCCTGGCTCGCGATATAGCTCTCCGGGGCTGCGCCCTTGCCAATCATCCACTGGGCCATCGCGGCATTGAGACTGCCTGTCACCGGGTCCTCAAATCCCTGGTTCTGGCCGACAAAGGCCCTGATCTCGAAGGCAGCGCCCGTCTCATCACGGTTTTCCTGCCAGGGCGCTACGATCCCGTAGAGATTGTCGCCCATTCTCGACCAGTCAGGCCTGACCGAGAGCACATCCTTGCGCTCACGAAGGGAGAGAAGCTGCCAGGGTGGGCCATTATCCCCCCAGGCAGCATCCAGAATATCATCTGGAGCAAGGCCCAGCGCCGCGCAGGCGGTGTTGCGCTCCTCGATCGTCAGGGGGGTGGCCCGTCGCCTCGGTGGGGCTGCGAAAGCAAAACGTGTTCCGTCAACCCGCACGCGCACCAGCCCCACACCACATTCCTGCACGATGATGCCATCATGGGTGTTGCCGGGGAGGGAGGCCCATACAAAGGCTGTGCCGAGTGTCGGGTGCCCCGCAAAGGGAAGCTCACCGCCGGGCGTGAAGATACGCACGCGATACGAGGCCTCGGGCGTCGTGGGGCGCAACAGGAAGGTTGTCTCGCTCAGATTGGTCCAGTTGGCGATGCGGGCCATCAGCGCATCATCAAGGCCATCGGCATCCAGAATAACCGCCAGGGGATTACCGGCGAAGGGCGTTGCGGCGAAGACATCGACCTGCCGGAAGGGATGGTCGCTCATGTTCGACCCTTTCGTAGAGCGGGTGGGACAGAACACAAGCGTAACAGACAAAACATTGCTCAGGCCAGTCCGGCCGAAAATCGCCACAAACCGCCGCTTGAACCACGGGACGATAGAGAAGACCTGAAGGCAGGAGGAGCACAACCATGAGAGGCGTGTCTAAACTGGGCGTTACGCTCGGGGTCAGCATCATCATGGGTCATGCCGGGATTGCGCGGGCCGACGCCCTTGCCACGCTCGGTAGTCTCTCGGCGTTACGCGAGCACGGCGTGATGTTTCACGTGCAGCATACCCACGAGACGCAAGCGATGATCGGCTCCCCCACGCCCAGGCTGGGGCTGGAGAAGGGCGTCGGCAATGTCGGTATCTTCACCTATGGCAGCGATATCGACTGGGAACGTCTGGCGGGCCTGCAAGGTGTCTCGACGCATATCATTCTTGCCAGTGGCTATGGCAGCCCGACGAGCCACAAATTCGGAGATTTTCTGAATCCGAGCCAAGCCACCTATGGCGGTGTCGGCAATGTCGTGATCCATCTGGTATCGGTCTATGTCGAAAAATCCATGCTGTATGATCGTGTGAGTGCGGCCGTGGGGCGCATGACGTTCCTTTCCGATTTCTCGGCCAATCCGCTCTACTGCAATTTCATGAACGGCGCTTTTTGCGGCAATCCGCGTGCAGCATCGGATAACAAGGCTCATGCGCCATTCCCCATGTCGAACTGGGCGACACGGGTGCGGGTGCAGATTAGCGATGAGATGGCCATCAAAACCGGTCTCTACCTGACTGAAACCGAGGCGATCTATACGCACCATCAGACACGCACGGGCTTCAAATTCAACGGCGCCACGATCGATGGCATGGCCCTGCCGCTTGAGTTGAGTTGGACCCCGGCCTTCGGGCCGAGGAAGGGCCTGTCGGGTCTCTACAAGCTCGGCCTTGTTTACGACACGGCCCGTCATGACAGCCGTTTCGAGGGCATGGGGGGGCAGAACCTCTATCTGGTCAGCGCATCGCCACGCCAGATCAAGGGGGCATGGTCGGCATGGGTCATGGCGGATCAGATGGTCTGGCGCTTCAAGGGACGTGGCCGCGATGCCGGACTGACCCTGCTGGGGGCGGCTTACTGGAACGCGCCACGCACAGCCTTGCGCAAGGCCCAGTATTCTCTGGGGTTGTTCATGCGTGGCATGATCGCCTCCCGCCCGAGCGATGCCATCGGGCTTGATATGACGGTCATTCAGGTCTCACGCGCTGCGCGCCGGGCGCAGCTGGCCGCCTATGCGCAGGAGGGGCATTTGCGGGGGCATACCAGGCGACCTCAGGATTGGGGGGGTATCATCGAGGTGTTCTACCAACTGCATATCTGGCGTGGTGTCTCGATTGCGCCTGACATCCAGTATTACATCAACCCGGGGCTACAGCCCGGGCTGCGGAACCAGCTCCTGATGGGCGTCAAGACTCATATAGAGTTCATCTGACTCAGCGAACTCTGGCTTGCGTGAAGCAGGCGCACCTCGTTAGGCAAGCCTGCTCGTGCTGTGCCGGTGAAATGTTGCTGAAAAAGCACATATATGGTCCGAGTTAAGAAAGATTTTAAGAATCGTTTGCATCTGAATGTAACTTGACCGAAACACAGCATCGAAGGCCGAGCGCCGCGATTCTGAGTATTGATTCCTGCATTGGCAGGTAATGAACGAACATTCTGGAATTATATCTAGGTGTGTCAAAACATTTCAGGTCGTTCTGCGCCTCGCTTTCGCTGTCAATAACGGATTTCTGGTGAGTCGTATGCCTGAAGACTGCACGTTCCCTTGTGGAACGCTGAAAAATAGCGCCCCACGCACAGTGGTGTCCGGTAGTTACTCAGGAAAACAGAAACGTCTTCTGCTGCTGGCGCTCACGGCCGGTATGGGTCTTAGTGCTGCCGAGGACGCTGAAGCGCAGGATTCCGTCACGACAGACCAGAAGGCGAGTGATGGGCAGTCCATCGCGCTGCCGGCGGTGCGCGTACATGGCAAGGAGCAGATCAACACGCTCAACACCAACACGACGACGCTCGATATTGGCCGTATGCCGGATAACGTGCGTGAAACGCCCCAGACGGTCAGCGTCGTGCCCAAGCAGCTGATCGAGGAGCAGCGTCTCTTCACGCTCGATCAGGCGCTGTCCAACGTGCCGGGCATCACCATGTCTGCCGGTGAGGGCAATGGCGGCATGAACGGCAACCAGTTCCGTATTCGTGGCCAGCAGGCACGTGGCGATATCTATGAGGACGGTCTGCGCGATTTCGGCAATTATGTGCGCGACGTCTATAACACCGAGAGCGTCGAGGTGGTGAAGGGACCGTCTGGCGAGTATTTCGGTGCGGGCAACGTGGGCGGCGTCATCAACCAGACGCTCAAGAAGGCGCATAGCGGCAACGCTTTCGGGGCTGATCAGTCCTTTGGCAGCGGCATGCAGTATCGTGGTTCGGCGGATGCCAATTACGAGATCAATGCCCATACCGCGCTGCGTGTGAACGGCATGTATAACAAGCAGATGGTGGCAGACCGCAACAATGTCCGCACCGATCGCTATGGCGCTGCTGCCGATCTGGGTGTCGGGCTGGGCACGGAGAACACCTGGCATCTGAACTATCAGTGGCTCGGCAGCCGCGGTCGTCCGGATTACGGCGTGTCGATGATCCAGATTGGCAAGACCTATCGTCCAATCACGGAATACGGCCTGCCGCGCGACACGAATTATTCGCGCAATTTCGACCGCGACATGGGCAATGTGCACATGGTCACCTCGAAATTCGCTTCCGTACTGTCCAAATGGCTGACCCTGTCGAACGACACCCGCTACTCTCATTATACCCGCAATTTTGCAGCGACGACGCCCGCAGCCTGCTCAGGAGCGTGCGCAACCTCCTTCCTGACTGGCGGCAATCCGACACTGGCTTATGGCGCCGGTGGTGGCATGGGGTATGATCAGGCGGGCTGGGGCGTGCAGAACGTCAGCATGGCCCACTCCAAGTTCCGGACCGGTTTCATGCATCACGACATCCGTGCCGGTGTGGACATCAATTATACGAAGGATGACCGTCTTTACGGCACCTGGATCAACCGGGTGAACAACCAGCAGATCCGTACGCCGCAATTCGAATATCCGGGCACCATGCTGACCTTCCCGGCAACGGGCAGCCGCACGGCGGATTTCCGTGATCTGGGCCTGTTTCTGGCAGACAAGATCCACCTGACCAAACAGATCTCGGTCTATGGCACGGTGCGCTGGGACGATTACCGCTCGACCTATTGGAGTGCGGCGCAATCCGCGATTGGTGTGCAGAAGCAGAAATCGAACAAGTTCAGCCCGTCCGCCAGCCTGATGTACGAACCGCTGGAGAACACGACCTTCTACTTCACCTTCTCGCAGTCCTATAAGCCTGTGGGTACGGATGTTTCCTCACTGACCATGAGCTCGACAAGCATCGGCGATGTGGCGGCCAATGGGCGCGACCTCAAGCCGCAGCGCAGCGACCTGTATGAACTGGGTGGCAAGGCCGATTTCTTCAACAAGCGCCTTGGCGTGACTGGCGCGATCTTCCAGATCGAGCAGAACAACTCCTTCACCTATGACGATGACGGCAACATCATCACCGGCTTCCAGGATGCAGGCTCCGGTCGTCGCATTCGCGGTCTTGAAGTCAGCGCCACAGGCAAGTTGACCCACAACTGGGAGATCTATGGCTCCTACGCCTATATGGGTGGCAAGGTGACGAACAGCGCGCTTTATGGCGGTAATCGTGCACCGCAGCTGCCTGCGAACAGCCTGTCGGTCTGGAGCACCTATGATGTGTCCAGTCTGGTCCTGAAGCCCAATAACGGCAAGCTGCAGGCTGGCGGTGGTGTGCAGTATTCGTCGGGTTACTGGTCCAACGAAGGCCGTACAGGGCGTATGCCGGATAACGTGTCGCTCAATGGCATGATTTCCTACGACATTTCGCACTACCATGTTCAATTCAACGCCAATAACCTGACCAATCATCGCAACTACGCCTCGGCCTTCTCGACCTCGCGTGCTGTCCCGCTTTCGGGTCGGACATTCCTCGGTTCGGTCGGTCTGCGCTTCTGAGCCATGCAGGCTGACGTTCCTGAGCCGGATCGGGATAATCATGAAGGGGAGGCAGGCATAACGCCTGCCTCCCCTCAGGTCATTGCGCCGCGTTTGCCGCCGCTCGACAATTCGGTGGCGGCGCAACTCTATCTCGCACAATGGAATCTCGATCGTGGGGCGATGAGCGAGGCCTTCTGCCTTTTCTCACAGGCCGCGCAGTCAGAGCATCCGACATGTCTCAATATGCTGGGGCGTGTGTTCGAGCAGGGCTGGGGGACGAAACGCGACGTGCATGAGGCGCGTCGCCTCTTTGAGCGCGCAGCATCAGGCGGTGAGGGATGGGCGTTTTATAATCTGGCCGATCTTTATCTGAACGGTGATGGTGTGGTGCAGGACCGTGTTCGCGCCTGTACCCTTTACATGGAGGCAGCCCGCCGCGGTGTGGGCAAGGCATTCAATATGCTCGGGCTGATTCACGAGGATGGCTACGGTGCCTGCCCTGCCAATCCTCTTCACGCCAGAGACTATTATCGTGCCGGGCGCGATTGTGGCGACGCGGCAGCTGCTATCAATCTTGCCCGGCTCGGCGCCCTGAATGGCGTCTGAAGGATAGCCATCGGCCCGAGGCCGGATGCGCCGGGGCGATGTGCGGCGCTTAGTTGACCGAGGCTTCCTTGCGTTCGCCCATTGCAAAGGCCTTGAGAATTGACTCTGCAAGCAACTTGGCCGCTTTGGGCGTCAGGCGCAGATGAGCGGTCGGTGCCACGACAATCTCGTTACCATAAGGGCGCTCTGCCGCGAGTGTGACCGTGATAATACCTCCGACATGACCATAGACCGGCACGTTGTCGGCAAAGATGATCGGTGCGGATTCGGCACTGAGCGATGCAATCCCCTGTGCGATCTGATGCAAGATCTTGTCTGAAGTATTATCTGCCATTTGCAGAGTGCCTTTGATTATTGATTGAACGCAGCCGGGTCGAGGCGACGTTAAGAATGTCATAACGCCTTTACCCGAACAAGCACGGTTCTTGAGGCAAAAGCGTGGCGCGTCTTGCAGGCTTGGCGTGAAGCTTCGACGTCGTGTTCTAAATACGTGACCGACATGGTCTCAAACAAGGCCAATATGAGCCCATACCCGTAATGTGAGAAATGCTGGCGCGCATCCGACTGGCCTATCAGGAGCGACGTGTCGGATGCCGTCTTTTCAAGCCAGGCGTCAGATCATGCGGCTCATGCCTGTTGCGACGGGAGCCTGTGTATCACCCGAGAGAACGATGGCCGATTTCTCGGCAAGGATATTCTCCAGCGTCAGATCAGCCCGTATCTTGCCGCTGGGTGTGCGGATCACAAAGCCCTTGCGAATGAAATAGAAGGCGAAACGGGCGATGCGATAGCTGTTCATCGTCGCGACAATCCGCTGTCGTAGGGACGGGATAGCCTCGATATTGTCGTGCTCGATGATCAGACTTGGCAGGTCGCGCTCAGGCAGGGCGGGCGGCACCACGACGCAAAGCGCGCCATCGAGTGTCTGACTGAGTGAGAGGGCAATATCATTCGTATAGTAGACACTCCCCTCATAGAGGAATTTTTCCCTCAGGCGCCCGACATGGAAAAGCTCGCCATGGTAAATAAAACCGAAATCCTGCGTGCGGAGATACCGTTTGCCTCCGCGCTCAACAAAGAACTGGGCATTGCGAAGCGGACTGTTGAAATAGCCAACACTGACGCTGGGACTATCGATCCAGATTTCACCGACCGCGCCTTCAAGCAGGAAGGTCTGATGTTCGGGCTCGACGATATGGATATGCTGGTCCTCGTGGGGCGTGCCACAGCTTGCAAGAATGGAAACGCTCTCGCGGTCAGCCTCATTGCCTGGATTGGCGAGCGGCAGCGCCTTGCCGTGACTCAGGGCTTCGCGGTCGAATGCGACAAGACTGACACCGGCGCCTTTGCGTCCGGAGGTCACGAGCAATGAGTTTTCGGCCAGACCGTAACACGGGTAGAAGGACCCGCCTCGGAAGCCCTGTTTCTCGAAGCGCGTCTTGAATTTTTCCAGCGTATCGGGACTGATATTCTCTGAGCCATTGAAGGCAATGGTCCAGCGTGAGAAGTCCCAGTCAGGCGAAATGTCCTGCTCTGGCAGGCGGGCGCAATAGCGGTACGCAAAATCGGGGCCGCCGGAAATGGTTGCTCCATATCGGCTGATCGCCTGGAGCCAGCGCGATGGCTTCTCGATGAACTTGTCAGGTCCCATGAAGTAGAAGGGATTGCCCGCAGCCAGTGCAGGAAGCACGGCGCCAACCAGACCCATATCATGAGTAAATGGCAGCCAGCTCAGCCCGGTATCATTGTCCTGGTATTGAAACGAAATGAGTTGCGCGTGAATATTGTGGCAGATGTTGCGATGGGTGAGGCAAACGCCTTTCGGGTTTTCCGTCGAGCCCGATGTGTACTGGATGACTGCCAGTGTATCGGATGTGAGCGCGACCGGCTCATCAAGCGGCACCGCCTTGAGGGCACTTTCAAGCGGAATCCACTTCAAGCCACTTTTGGCGGCCTGCCCCTGATGGAAGAGGGTCAGTGTATCGCGTTTGCCCAGTACAGCCTTTGCCTCACTATCTTGCAGAATGAAAGTAAAGCGTTCCGTAGCCCCGATGGCGCTGGGATAGACACCTGAAACAGGCACATGCCCTGCATACAGGCACGCAAAGAAAGCCACGATATACTCAATGCCGTTTTCGAAAAGGAGAACGACATGAGCGCCCTTGGGCAGGGTACGTGCGAGATGGGCACCCGCCGACGCGGCGCGCTCATGCAACTCGATAGCGCTGAGCGTGTCGGTGACATTTTCTCCATCACCGAGGAAAAGGAAAATCCGATTTTCCTTTTTCGTCAGGCGGCGGAGCCTGAGCAGATCGACGAGCGTGCGTTCCTTCCAGGCCTCTGTTCCGACAATGGCCTGTTCGTCTTCATACATCTTGCAAAGCCTGTTCGCTGTCGTCGGAGGAAGGCACTGTCACCGTGGCGTGTTGCGCATGCAGTTTGTCGCAGTAAGCGATGACATGTTCGGGCGTGATCAGTTTAGTGCATTCGAACTGCCGGGGCGTGTCCGCATGGCGTGGGCAAAAGAGGATATCGCTGTGCTCGAAGGGTGTTCTGATATCATGCCAGCAACTGTTGCAGACATGAGGATTGAACACGCGATAGGGCGTATGAAACTCGTTCGACGGATGGGTAAATCCACTGATCATGACGACCGGCGTTCTGGCCGCCCAGGCGAGCCAGG
The DNA here is from genome assembly GCF_000505765.1 of Asaia sp. SF2.1. Taxonomy (NCBI): domain Bacteria; kingdom Pseudomonadati; phylum Pseudomonadota; class Alphaproteobacteria; order Acetobacterales; family Acetobacteraceae; genus Asaia; species Asaia sp. SF2.1. Next base: position 35,931 of record NZ_AYXS01000045.1, read on the forward strand.
ACAGGCCACTTGAGAGGCCGATAAAGAATGCCGCGTGATGGAGCCACCAGGCGCGCTCCGCAAGCGGACGGTCCCCCGTTTCGTCACGGGTGCCATGCGGAATATAGTTCCAGTGATTGCGATGACCGCCCACCGGACTTTTGTCGATGCACACGACCTCGTAGCCAAGCATGTGCAGATGATCGATCACCTTGTGCCAGCCATGCGGGTTATTCCAGTACTTGCACTGGCTTGAGGCTTGGGTAGCGATCACGACATAAGGCTTGTCGATCGGGCGCGTGGTGACGGGCCATGGCGCGATACGCGGTGGTACTTCCTGATCGTCGACGCCCAGAATATGCGCGGCTGTCCGGTGCAGGCCCACCAGACGGAAATCCGAGGGCTGCCAATTATGGTCGGCATCGCTGAAAAAGAGGCCGATATAGTACGTGGCGTAGAATTTTTCGCGTTCGGCTGCATACTCGGCGAGTGTGCAACACCGAATCCCTAGATACTGACCGGCAAATAATTTGCAGGTTTCCGGATTCATGGCGACCGTCAATCGGCAGTGATGTTTTTCCTGGAACTTGATCGCATAGGAAAACCAACCGACAGCGTCGCCCAACGTGTTGCCAGGCAGCAATATGGCCACGTCCCGGTCACGGCAGTCATATTCGTGAACGAGAACGATCTCATTGGTATCAAGCGACTGCACCTCGATACGCATGGGGATGAAGTAGCGCTTTACCCCAAGGATCGTGCAGTTGCTGGCTTCATTGTTATAAAGATATATCGAGCGCTCCATGTCCATCATTTTGACCTGCCAGCGACCCGGCGGCACGCTGATGCGCGCCCCTGCGTTGAAGTCGAAAGCAATGTCGTGCTCGGTACGTTGCGTGGGCGACGGCGCTGGTTCAGGGAAAGCGCCGCCGTCAAGCAGCGCCGGGGTGCTCGATACGTTTGAACTCGATGATGTCTTAGTCGCGTCGCTCTCTGCCTGCGGATCGGCGTTTTCGTCGCCGTCCGCTGGATGGTTTGACGCCGCACCAGAGGTATCGTTTGGGTCGAAGTTCAGGATTGAATCAATGATGGCTTCAATCTTGCTCATATCAGCCTCGGCTCTGCCGGTCGGCGATGACCTGATTGATCATCAGTTCAACCTGTTCGTATGCGATCATCTTCGTGCATTCGAAGTCACGCTCTGTGTTGGCGTGACGGGGGCACCACATATAGTTCGTACGGTCGAACTCGATCGTGACGTCATTTGAACAACCATTGCAGACATGTCGATTGATTACACGGTATGGGGTCTCAAACTCGTTATACGGCTCGGTGAATCCGCTGATCATGATGACGGGGCAGGTACTTGCCCACGCTAGCCACGACAAACCGCTCGACAAGCCGATAAAAAAATCGGCGTGCTGGAGCCATCTTGCACGCTCGCTCAGCGGGATGGCTCCGGTCATATCCTCAGCGCCGTGGGGAATATGGTGCCAGATCGTTTCGTGACCGGCAACACGATCACGATCGATACAAATCACGCGGTAGCCCTTTTCCTTCAGATAGCTGACGGTGCGGCGCCAGCCCTCGGGATTATTCCAATATTTGTTATGGCCGGTCGCTTGGGTGCCGATACAGACATAGGGCTCCTCGATAGGGCGCCCTCCATCGGCAATGCGTATCCTTGGACGTCTTTCCTTTGGAGGCATTCCCAGGATGTAGGCTCCTGATACGATCAGGCCGACTTGCCGGTAGTCGGTGGGCTGATGATCGCGGTTCAGATCGTTGAAGAAGATAAGAACCTTGTAGCGCGCGTAAAAGCCTTGCTCGAGGATCGACTGGTCCTCGGTAACAATGAGTGCATCGTTTCGTCCCGCAAATAGATCCGCGAAACCCGGGCGTACAAGGCAATGTATACGACAACGATGGCGAGCGGCAAAGGCTTCGACATGCCCCATCCAAGCCAGATGATCCCCCAGAGCGCCAAGGTGCATATCAATCAGGATATCCTTGCCGACAAGACTGAATTCATGCTCGAATACAGTCACACCCCTGCGCTGGACACGGAAGGCAAAAGGAACAAAGTATCTCTTGGTCGTGCAAACCACGCCAGCCGCGAGATCTTGTGCGAACAAAAGAGTTTGGGTGGCGGTATCCTTGATTTCTACGCGCCATTTATCAGGAGGTAGGCCGATACGGCAGCCGTCCTGAAAGTCGTACTTAATTCCCTCGGGGCCGACCTGGCTCAGCGGAAGGTCCATTTTGATGCTCTCGGCTATACGGCGCGGCAGCGCGCGCTGTGTTCAGCACATATCTCGCCGTAAACCCGAAGAACGGCCTGACGTGTAGCGCTAACTGAATATTGACGAGCGGTCTTTTCAGCATTGTCGAGCATTCTGTCAATGCGTGGCGACCTCTGCTTGAATTCAAAAATAAGTTGAGCGAGACAATCGACGACTTCCTCACATTGTTCCGGTGAGAACCAGTGGCCGTTGCGGTGCGAGGCATAGTCCTTTCCGCCTGTTCCATGGAAGCCCACGAGCGCGCAGCGGGACGCCATAGCTTCAAGTGGGGTGAGCGGAAGTGCCTCTTGTCGTGACAAAGCTAGAAATATAGCTGACTTTCCCATGATGTCCGCGACTTCGCTTTGACTGCAGTTTTCCAAGAGGTTCCAGGGGACATTGCTGGTTTCAGGATATTTGAGATGCAGCATGCACATAATGATAAAAAAAAGCGGTGAATTCACGCTTTCTGCGGGCCATTTGCGCGGATTGGTTGTGATGCAAAGCTGTTTTTCCCTGGGGTGGAAGAGCTTTGTATCAACCGAATTCGGGATGATGTGTACGTCGGGAACGCGCAAGACCGCTTTGAGAGACTGGGCTGTCTCATTTCCTGGTACGATGAAATGCCGGAAACCCATGTCATGCAGAGCTTGGCCGCTCTGTCTGTAGCTATAAAGATAAAAAGGATTTTGGCAGAATAATACCTTCGTGCCCGCGAACGGTGTCATCGCCATTTCGAGCAGCCAATCTGCTAAAATTTCAGGGAAAATCAGAATATCGTCGTCCGCCGCGCTGAAATTGTCGCAAACGGTGATGTGGTCCGAGACCTCTATCCACGTTGGCTTGCCGGCCGGCTGGTAGATCATCACATCGTAGCCTGCCTGCGCGAGAATTTCGGCATGCTGATAGGTGACCTTGACCCCGCCCGAGATGACATCTGGGCTGAACGGATTAAGAAAAATAATCTTCACTCTCAGGGTCCCTTACCGGTGTGAGAAATTGTCATGCAGCGAGGTAGAAATTCTGGGCCCGATGTTCCAGTGACGAAAATACGACCTGCTTCCCGCCTGCATTGTTGCACGACACCTTGGCATTTCTGTTCCACCAAGGCCCAGGGGTATCCTTTCCCACGGTGCAGTCACTCGCGCTTGCATGCTGCTGAAATATCCCCGACAGAGCTTTATAAAAAGTAATTCAGACCACAACCCGAATGGGACGCAGTGATTGTCATTAGTGACAACGAAATCGCAGTAGTAACAATCTCAAATCAGGATTCTAACAGGACGATTTGACGTTCGCAAAAGTTAATTGATTACATTTGATTGACTATGACGAAGTATTAATTTCATTCCTTTGACGCGCAAAGCGGCGCTCTACGCCAAGGCCATCCACTTTTTGGATAGCGCAAAAGTGATAGCATTATACAAACACTTACATGTTGCATCGCCCGCGAGTTCATGACATCGGTTGTTTGCTAATAGACAACGTGCCTCTCTTTCAGGGGAGGCGCTGTCGATGGTCGGTAAATTGAGGCGTCTAAAAAGACCTCATCGCGCCGCACGCGATGGCTGGATGCATCAGACCGTTATTTGTTGAGGGATAAAGATGGCTATCACATCCAATGTCACCGCAAGCGGTGCGAAGATTTCTAGCGCAGCCGGTGTCTACTCGGTTCTCAGTGGCGCAACACTGACCGTGCAGGGCGCCGGGTTCGTTACCAATGGCGCAATTGTCTCCGGGTTCGGTAACGGTCCGAACAATTCGGGTGCTATCCCTGGCCAATCGGGTGGCACTAACTATCCTGCGTTGTTGCTTGCATCCGCCGGTGGCGTTGTTTCCGGCTCGACTGTAGGCTTTGGCGGCGTCGCCATGGGTGTTTATGGCGGCACCGCAGCTGGCGGAACGGCTATGAACAGTGGCTCCTTTGCAGCAGCAAACGGTGGTTTCGTAAGTGGCGTGACTATCGGTTCGAACGGTGGTTTGCTGGCTTCGACTGTCTCTGGCGAAGGTGGTGGCGCTGGAACTGTGATCGATTCCCATGTCTTGGCTGGCGGTTATGCGCTGGCTGGTGGTGGCTTCACCATCAAGGGGCAGGCTTTTGCAGGGTCTGGCGTCATCTCTAGGGGCACATTTGACGTCGGCTCCACGGAGATACTCGTCTCGGGCGGCACAGATGTAGGAAGTCTCATCGGCGGCACCCAGTTCGTTTCATCTGGCGCAAGTGCTCTCAAGAGCATATTCAGCGCGGGGACCCAGCTCATCTCGGCTGGTGGCGTTGCCAGCGGGTCGATTGCTTCGGCGGGTGGTCGTATCGAGGTTTACGCTGGGGGAGTCGGCTCTTCGTTTACGATCGGGTCGGGCGGAACGCTGCATGTAAATGCCAACGGTATCGTGAACGGGGTTCAGATCCAGGCAGCGGGGGCTGCGTCGGCGGATGCGGCCGCGGTGGTAAATGCGGCAACAATATCTGGCGGTGGTACGTTGACTCTCGCTTCGGGTGCAACGCTTGTGAACGGCGTGCTCGCTGGGACCACGAAAGACGGCGGCGCTGGTGGCCTGCTGGTACTCGAGTCTGGCGCGGTACTGAGTGGTGTCACCAGAATGGGCTGGAAAAGCCGATTGGATATTGATAGCCTCCTCTACAATTCCGGTGCGAGAATCCAGACGTCAGGTAATACGGTATCAGTCCTGGGCCCAGACGGCACGGTTCTGTGGACCGGTTCATTGACCGCCGGTGTGGCGTCTGACTATCACTTGGAGGCCGATCCTACTGACGGAAGCATGGTGCTCGTCTACGACAAGTGCTTTCTAAAGGGGACCATGATTCGCACCGATCGTGGCGAGATTGCGGTTGAGAATCTGGTCGTGGGCGATCAGGTGCTTGCCATGGTCAACGGTAAAGAAGTGCTACGTGAAATTATCTGGACCGGTCACCGCTCGACTACGGTTCGCCAAGGATTGCCCGACGATGAGGCCGGTTATCCGGTACGTATCAAGCAGAATGCGCTTGGTGAGAATGTACCGCACAAGGATCTGCTTGTAACGCCTGAGCACGCCATGTTCCTGAACGGTGCCTTTGTGCCGGCTCGTATGCTGGTGAATGGAAGTAGTATCTTCTATGATCGCACTATTACCCAGTTTGATTTTTATCATGTGGAAACGGACGAACATTCGGTTATTTGGTCTGATGGTGCACTGAGCGAAAGCTATCTTGACACTGGCGATCGCAAGACCTTTTCGCTGAATAGCCCGGTTGTGCGTTTGCTGAATGCCCCCCAGCGGGATTGGGCTCTCCATGCCGCTGCGCCGCTGAAGGTCGAGCGCGATTTTGTCGAGCCTCTCTTCAATGAACTCGAAGCGCGGGCGAAGGTTCTCGGTATGGAGCGAATGGCGCTTCCTGCGGCGACGACTGAGGATTCCGACCTGCATCTGGTTGATACATCCGGGCGTGTGATCCGTGCTCTGCGCAAGACGGGTCGTGCGCACGTCTTCATGGTGCCAGCTGATGCGAGCGAATTACGTATCGTCTCTAGGACTGCCCGCCCGGTCGACATGGTTGGACCGTTTGTAGATGACCGCCGTCACCTCGGTGTGCTCGTCGGGGAAATTCAGATTTGGGAAGCGGGTGAAACTCGCGTGCTCGATACGCACCTCAAGGCAGATGCTTTGTCTGGCTGGGCTAACCGCGAGCAGGGCGCTCATCGCTGGACAACGGGGAATGCAGTTCTTCCGTTGGCGGATATGCGTTCGGGCGTTGCTGCTATGCTTTCAATCGAGATCCAGGCGGGTGGCCCGTATCTGATTGAAAAGGAAGCAGACGTTGATCAGGCCGCCGCTGGGTAAGCGATCCTGATCAGTACGGCGGGGCGGAAGGGGGTATCGACCCCTTCCGCCCTTTTCCATGTTTGATGACCGACTACCGAGCCGTTTGGGTTCGGCTGTCAGGATATGCGGTCCTGCTCCTCGTGCGGAAAATTCACGTTTTTTTTAGCGCAAGAAACCAGTTGCGATATGCCGCCTCACCATTGAGGGGACATCTGAAAACACCGGGAAAACATGGACTTAGTTATCCGCCAAAATGAATGTTTGTATAATCAAAATATTGGATAGAATGCATCTATAATAAGTTCTGATATATCAGCTCGTTGCGTGTCGATTTCTTCTATGCCAGGGATTTATGAGTTAATTAATTGTGAACGATCACATGGTGTGCCCCATCTTCTGTATTTCTGTACGGAAGATACTGCCTATGCTTGTCGCCAACATGGCAGAGCGGCGCCGATGAGACGTTCCTGGCGGGGAGGATGGCACATGGGTATTACCTCTACAGGCATGAGCGGTAACGCGTCGATTATAAAGACGGGTCCGACCACATACCGCGTATTGAGTGGCGCGACGCTGATTACGACAGCTGCGCAATATTCAACGTCGAACGTGTATGTTGACGGGTTCGGCGCCGGTGGAACTAATAACCCTGCGATGCTTATTGCGTCCGCAGCGGCCGTTGCGTATGGCGCAACAGCAGTTTCAGGGGGGGTCGTCCTGGCTGGTGGCAAAGGCGTCGTCGCAGGCGGCACAGCCTATAACAGCGGTGGCTTTGCGGCTATCAATGAGGGCGTCGTTAGTGGAGCTACGATCGGAAATCAAGGCGGCGTCCTTGCCAGCCAGATATCCAATTATGGCGGTTCTGCGGGCCTTATTGTTGATACCCATGTGCAGTCGGGTGGCGTTGGGCTGGCAGGCGGGGGCTTTACCCTTAAAGGGCAGTCCTTCGTTGGTCCGGGGGTGATTTCCGCCAGTAGATTTGACATCGGATCGACCGAGGCGATTGCCAGTGGTGGCACGGATCTTGGTAGTATTGTGGGCGGGACACAGTTCGTCTCGGCTGGCGGATCGGCCGTTGGTACGCTTTTCAGTGCAGGCACTCAGCTGTTGGGCGCAGGTGCTTGGGCCAGCGGGTGTATCGCTTCCGCTGGGGGGCTTATTTATGTTGGCGGCGGCGCACGCAGCATTGCTGCGACCCTTGGCGCAGGCGGAAGCCTGGTGGCTGACGCCTCTGCCACGGTCGACAGGCTGACGATCCAGGCTGCCGCTGCTGCCACGCTTAAGGCGCAGTCCTACATGACGACAGCTCTCATTGCAGCGGGCGGCACATTGACCGTCAATTCCGGTGCGACCCTCGTGAATGCCGTTATCTCGGGCATCAGCACAGAGGGTGAGGGTCCTGGTGGTCTGCTCGTCGTTCAGTCTGGCGCTGTTCTCAAGGGAATTACGATCGGCTGGAAGGGGCGTATTGATGTGGATACGCTGAGTTGGACCGATGGACAACGTATTGTCTACGGCAATAACTCGATCAGCATTGTCGATGCGAGCGGAAAGATTGTCTGGACGGCTGATGTCCATGGGACGAAGGGCAACGCCGCGACGGATTATCACCTCGAGCGTGATCCGACAGACGGCAGTACGATCATCGTCTATGACAAGTGCTTCCTCAAGGGCACCATGATCCTGACAGATCGCGGCGAAATTGCCGTCGAGGATCTGGCGGTAGGCGATCGCGTGGCGGCTTTCGTTGATGGCGAGACCGTTTACCGTGAGATTGTCTGGCTGGGTCATCGCTCTACAATCGTCCGCACGTGGCTCGAAGATGACGAGGCGGGTTATCCCGTGCGCATCCTTCGCAACGCGCTGGGCGAGGGTGTGCCGAGTCGGGACCTTTTGGTGACACCCGAGCATGCCATGTATCTCAATGGGGCTTTTGTACCCGCACGTATGCTCGTCAATGGCCGTAGTATCTTCTACGACCGCACCATCACACACTTTGATTATTATCACGTCGAAACAGATGAGCACTCTATTATCTGGGCTGATAACGCCCTGAGCGAGAGCTATCTCGACACGGGCGACCGCAAGCGTTTTGCTCAGCCTGGCGCTGTCGTGCACCTTCTGAATGCTCCCGAAGCAACATGGGACGGTGATGGTGCTGCTCCGCTGCGTGTTGATCGTGGTTTTGTCGAGCCTCTGCATGCCTCTCTGGCGCACCGCGCCGCGTCGCTCAACCTCGGATCAAGCCAGCAAGCGCCTGAAATTACCGAAGATCCTGACCTTCACCTCGTGGACGAAAAGGGACGCATCATGCGCAGGATGCGCGTGGTCAATCGTTCCAGCGTGTTCATGCTTCCGCCCGATGCCAAGCGCGTAAGACTGGTTTCGCGTGTTTCGCGTCCGGTTGATGTGATCGGGCCATTTCATGATGATCGTCGTCATCTCGGTGTGCTTGTTGGCGAAATCCAGATATGGGAGGCTGATAGAACACGTCATCTTGCTGACCATCTGAGTGATGAAACTCTTGAAGGTTGGGCAAATATTGAGGATGGTCGTCAGCGGTGGACAACTGGCTCTGCATTGATTGATCTCAGTGATCGACAGTCTGATGCAGTTTGTATTGTTGCAATTGAAGTCTTGGCAGGTGGGCCATATCTTACACAGGCCCCCGCCCAACTTTGCGGAGCTCAGGTGGGCTGAGTTTCATGGTTTAATCGGGCCTCTTCTGAAAGGGGGACCCAGGGCGGCCATCATGGCCGCCCCGTTTGCGTTTGGGGATTGTTATTTATGTTTCATGTTATGGCCCTGCGGCATGCCAGGCAGAACCCGCAATCCCTGGCATTCGACAGCCTCGCACAAGATTGGTCGTTTGGTCAGCTTGATCATGATGTGACGGCGGTAACACAGGCACTGATCAAACTCAGAGAGGCCGATCCGAGACTGGTCGGAATCCATTGCGGCAATCTTTACTGGCATTGGGTACTGATTCTGTCTCTGGCATCGCTGGGGCTTGCAAGCGCCTCATTCCCCGAGAGTTCCGACCCCTCCTTTCTGCGTGATGTTCGCCTCCTGGAGCCGGATATCATGATTTCCCTGGGAGGCTTATCGTTGCAGGATGTGCAGGTTCTCGAAATCAGTGACGACTGGCTGGCGCGTGTCTGTCAGGCTGATGCGAAGCCCTACAATCACGCGATTGATTATGATGCCGTGTGCCGTTACGCGATTGCCGCAGGAACGGATGCCGAGCGCCAGGTTCTTGCCATGACGTTCCGTCAGGCGGAAATGGCGATCATGCATATGGTCATGCAGGACGAGTCCCTTACTGCCGTTGCCGCCACGCATCCCCATGTGCTTTCCACAATCGGCGTCATCTCGCTGACGGGCTTCATTGTTGGTTGCACCGGGTTGTGCAGCGGCTCACCGCTCAATTTTGTCAGTCACACCGATATTGGTATTCTGATTGCAAGAAAGATCCCGACTGTCGCCGTCGTCACGCCGGGTCATCTCGCACATATTCTCGAGGTTCTGCCGCCGGGCATGAGGCCGCTCGATACGCTCAGGCTGGTAGTGACGGGCGGTCGTCTTAACCATTTGCTGCGTGACAAGGCGCTGGCCCGGCTCACGCCTCATATCCTGTCAGCCTACGGGACGGATGAATGCGGCGCTCTTGCGCTCGGCGATGCCGCAAAATTTACAGCGGACGATATGGTGGGTGTTACCCCTCCCTGGGTCACGCTGCAGATTGTCAACGAGCAGGACGAACTGGTCGCACCCGGCGAGGAAGGTATTGTCCGTATCAGGAGTTCCGGTCTGCTCGACGGTTATGTCGATCGCCTGTCAGGTCAGGCCCGTCGGTTTGCGGAGGGCTGGTTCTATCCCGGTGATCGCGGGCGGATCGATAAGGAAGGCATAATTTGTATCACCGGGCGTGTGGATGATCTTGTATCCATTGGTGGTGAAAAATTCGATCTGGGCGTCGTTGATGACATCGCGCGGGATATGCTCGAAATGCGTGAACTTGGCAGTTTTCTCTCTCTTGATGAGACCGGGCGCACACGCATCAACATCGCCATTGCCTCTTCTTCGGAGTTCGACACGGAGCGTCTCGCTCAGGCGCTCAGGGCTTTCTATCCCACTCTGCCGCCCGTTCGTGTGATGTCCGTTGATCATATTCCCTGGTCGCTCGATGGTCGCGTGGATCGCGAGAGATTGTCGGGTGCCTTCCAGCGTTCGGAAAATACGCTGGGTTGAATAACAAGAAGGGTCGGCATTGTTCGGCCCGCAACAACAGGCACAGGATGAGAAATCCTGGCAGCGCCGTATAAAAAGTAAGGTTCGAGTTCCATCATGTCGCGCAACAAAAAATCTGATATCGCCATCATCGGGATCGGATGCCGGCTGGCACCCAACATCACCAATGTTGACGAGCTCTGGTCATTTCTTTGCGCCGAGGGGGAAGCGGTTACCGACATCCCGGAGGAGCGCTGGAGCGTCAAACGCTTCTATGCCGAGGAAATCGAGTCCCCGTCGAAAACCTATATGCGCAGGGGGAGTTTTCTTAAGCGCAACATACATGAATTCGAACCGCTCTTTTTCGGAATTTCGCCACGTGAGGCGCAGATCCTTGATCCCCAGCAGCGCCTGCTGCTTGAGGTGACGTGGGAAGCCATGGAGACGGCGCGTGTCCTGCCGTCTCGTCTGTCCGGTCACAAGACGGGTGTGTTCATCGGCATTTTTGCAATTGATGCCCATGCTCACACATCGAGCCCCTATAATCTGCCGACCGTGCGTGATCATTTTGCCGCAACGGCGACGCCCTCAACCATGCTCTCTGCCCGTCTGGCGCATGTGTTCGATTTTCAGGGACCATGCATGTCGATCGACACCGCATGTTCGTCGTCTCTTGTGGCCCTGCACCAGGCCTGCCGGGCTTTGAATGAGGGCGATATCGATGTCGCCATCAGCGGCGGTGTCAGCCTTATGGGGTGCCCCCAGACGTCGATTTTCATGTCCAAGGGGCATTTCATCGCGCGCGACGGTCGCTCGAAAAGCTTCGATGCTGCAGCCGATGGTTATGGTCGTGGCGAAGGCAGCGTGGTGTTCATTCTCAAGCGTCTGGAAGACGCCGAGCGCGATGGCGATACAATTCATGCCATCGTGGGCGCAACAGGCGTCAATTCGGATGGACGCACGCAGTTTCTGACGTCGCCCGATGCTGGCGCGCAGTCGCGTCTCATGACCGAAGTTCTGGAACGCGCCGATGTCGATCCGCGCGACGTGGCCTATGTCGAGACGCATGGCACCGGAACGCCGGCAGGTGATCCGATCGAGACCTACGCGCTGTCGCAATCCATTGCGCGTTTCAAGGACGAGAAACTCGTTATCGGTGCGGTTAAGGCCAATCTTGGTCATACCGAAGCAGCGGCCGGTGCGCTTGGTACGCTCAAGGCGGCACTCTGCCTGCGTCATCAGGCGGTCCCCCCCCAGCCAGGGCTCAAGACGATCAACCCCTCGATCCATCTGGACGAGTGGAATCTGGAGATCCCGCGCGGCTCGACACGATCGCTCGGTGAGGGGAAGATCGCGCGTTTTGCAGGCGTCAACTCGTTTGGTTACGGTGGTACCAACGCCATTGCGGTCCTGCGTCGCCCTGATGACAAGGCCCCCGTTCGCAGCGGGCACAATGCTGCCCGTCGCATCAACGGCAAGATTCCGTTCCTGCTCACCGCGTTTTCCAAGACCTCGCTACCGCTCATGGCAGCAGCCTATCGGGAGCGTCTCGATGGTGAGGCACAGCCTGTTCTGGGCGATCTCGCTTTCAGTCTCGCCACGTCACGCACCCTGTTTCGCCATCGCCTGCTCGTCATGGCGCGTGACGAACAGGAACTGGCGGATAGGCTTGATGCCTATCTGAAGGACCAGCGCGAGGAAGGGATGTTCCAGGCAACGGTCGAGGCAGAGTCCGGCCGTGGCATGGTGTTTGTCTATTCCGGCGTCGGCCCGCAATGGTGGGGTATGGGTCGTTACCTGCTGCGTGAGGCGCCGCAGGCTGTTCTGGACAAGGCACGCGCATGTGACGCCTTGTTCAAGGCGTTGTCAGGTTATTCGATCTGCGAGGAAATCCTGCGTGAGGAGGCCGATAGCCGTATCGACAACACGGCCATTCTTCAACCCGCCATTTTCCTGATCCAGGTTCTCGTCACCGAATATCTGGCCTTGCAGGGTATTCTGCCGGATGCCGTGGTTGGTCACAGCATGGGCGAGGTTGCTGCCGCCTATGTCTCTGGCGGCCTCAGCCTGGAAGATGCCGTCACCGTCATCTATTACCGCAGTAACCTTCAGGGTACGCTCGACGGCACAGGCCGCATGCTTGCTGTGGGCCTGTCCGCAGAAGCGGCAGCCGAGCTGATTGCGGCGGAAGCACCGGAACTCTGCGTAGCTGCCGTCAACGCACCGACCACCTGCACACTTGCAGGGCCGGAGGAGGCGATACGCCATCTGGCCGCGCACCTCACGCAGAAGGGGCTGTTCAACCGTGTTCTGAATGTGGATGTCCCCTTCCACAGCGCCGTGATGGACCGGATCGAGGGGGATCTCAAAAAGGCTCTCTCAGGGCTCGCACCGGGTGCGGCATCGACGCCATTTTATTCGACAGTTTACGGCAAGCTTGCCGATGACGACCACCGGGCAGACTCTGGCTACTGGTTCAGCAATGCCAGACAGCCGGTCCTTTTTGCCTCCGCTATTGAATCCTGCCTGGCCGATGGCTTTACGCAGTTTGTCGAGATCGGGCCGCACCCCGTCATCGGGCGTGCGCTTAAATCTGTTGCGGACAAGCAACAGGCCAAGCTGAGTGTCATCAGCACTCTTAACCGGCAGGAAAGTGAGGCAAAATGCCTCGAGAATGCCGTTGCCAATATCATCCTGCATACGGCGCGCCTCGATTGGGCAGCCATTACAGGAGGGACGCTGATCGACCTGCCGACCTATCGTTGGTCACGCGAGGTTTTCCATGCGGAAAATGAGCGCGAGCGACGGTTCCGCCTCGGCGGCACGGGTCATCCGCTGATCGGCTTTGGTGCCATGACACCGGGGAAATCCTGGGTTGTTGATCTTACCGAACTGGGCGTGCCCTGGCTCAAGGACCACTGCATCGACAATGTTGTGCTTCTGCCTGCCGCGGGATTTATCGAGTCCGCTCTGGCGGTCGGTCACGAGATCGAGGGTCAGACAGGTGTCGTCCTTGAAAACCTCGAGATCATGGCGCCGCTCGTGGTGCAGTCAGGCGATAACCCGATCTTGTATCTCGATTATGACGAAAGCCGCCGTGCGCTTCGTTTCCATAGCGCCAAGGAAGAATTCTCCGAAATGTGGATCGACCACGGCAAGGTCGATATCCTCTCCGCAGCGCCGTGGCCCATGCCGGTCATCGACCGTGCGATGGTCGAGCAGGCGCTCGAGCAGGGGGTGGATGGGGCCGGGCTTTATGAAAGGATCCGCAATCACGGTTTCCATTACGGGCCGCGTTTCCAGACCCTGCAGCGCCTTGCTGTGCAAGATCGGGTAGCCTATGCGCGTATCGGCCTGACTGAAGACGAAATAGGTTCGGCAGAAGCCTATTATCTGCATCCGGCCCTGCTTGATGGCGCAATGCATGCGCTGATCGGGCTCGTCCCCGAGAGCTTCTCTGATCATATGTATGTGCCAGTCGGCTTTGATCGTCTGAGCTGCTTCGGCATGGGCACGACCGAGGTGCTGGCACGGGTCGAGATCACGGCGATCACCAAGAGCCAGATCGAGGCGTCACTGCGCCTCTACTCCACGACCGGTATGCCGGTAGCCGAAGTCAAGGGCATGCGCCTTGCCGAAGTGCCGCGCATCCACAAGGAGGCTGCCACACGCGTCGAAACGCAAGAATATTACACCAAATGGATCGAGTCCGAGGCGTCGATCCTGTTTGCCGAGCCCAAGACCGTGCTCCTCGTTGGGCACAAGAGCACGGCACAGAAGAAGCTCTGTGCCTTGTTCGAGGAAAATGGCGTGACGGTTCTCTCGACGCCGCGCAGCGGAGAGATCACGCCCCAGACAATCGGGCTTGAGGCGGGCCTGACGCTGGATGCCATCATTTACATGGCAGGCCCGACCCCCGACGCGGATTTCGAAAAGCTTGTCGGACAGATCGATGACATGGTGACGTTTGGCACCCGTCTTCTGATGGAGGGGCAGGACAAGCAGCCGAAATTCATCTACGTGTCCGAAAACGCGATCTTCTTCGACCCGGAAGATGTGCTGGCCCACAAGGCCAAGGTGCATCCGGATGGGGCCGCGCTGGTCGGGTTCTTCAAGGGACTGGTCGATGAGCGCCCGGACCTTCAGGGCAAGGTCGTCGATGTCGATACATCGGCCGGTCAGGAGGCGCTGACAGCGCTCGCGGCTGAAATCCTACACGAGGATAACGAGGCTGAAGTCGCCCTGCGCGAAGGTCGCCGTTTCACGCCGCGTTTCATGCTTGTCGAAGGGCAGCCGGATCGCCCGCTTGCGCAGCTTCCCGGTACGCCTGGCATCAAGTTGCAGAAGAGCCGTACGGGCACGCTCGATGGCCTGTATTACAAGGCTTTCGATGTCCGCCCACCGGGACGTGGCGAGATTACCATTCGCGTGCTGGCCACATCGCTGAACTTCAAGGACATGCTCAAGGGCATTTCGGTCCTGCCCGACAAGTTCCTGCTTGATACCTATCACACCACCGAAATGGGCATGGAGTGCTGCTTCGAGGTTGTGGCCGTTGGCAAGGGCGTCAAGAATTTCGAGGTGGGCAAGCGTTATCTGACCTGTCATCCGGGGTGCTTCACCTCGCATATGACACTGCCGGTCAAGGGCTTCCGCGTGATGGCGCTCGACCTGTTCGAGACGGCCGGTCGCCCCCTGACTGTTGCCGAGGCAACGGGTCTGCCGATTGCCATTGCGACAGCGCTTTACTGTCTGCACGACCTTGCGCGCCTCAAGAAGAACGAGATCGTCCTGATCCATTCGGCGGCAGGCGGTGTGGGTCTTGCTGCGATCGAGATTGCCAAGATTATCGGCGCACGCATCTTTGCAACGGCCAGCAGTGACGAGAAACGCCAGATCCTGCTTGATCGGGGCTGTGAAGCGGTGTGGGATTCCCGCAGCCTCGCCTTCTATGACGGTATTCTGGAAGTAACCGGTGGTCAGGGCGTCGATGTTGTCCTGAACAGTTCCCCCGGTGAAATTCAGGCTCATAGCCTTGCGCTGTTGTGCAATACTGGTCGCTTTGTCGAAATCGGCAAGAAGGATATCTGGGAAAAGCGCGACCTGTCGCAGTTCAGCTTCAACGGCAACGTGTCTTTTCACGCCTTTGATCTTGACCTGATGATGGCGCGTGATCACCGCAAGGCGGTGTCGATCTTCGACCGGATTCCCTATCTGTCACGCAAGTTCGACACGGTCATTCTGCCGCACAAGGTCTATCCCGCTTCCGAAGTGCGCGATGCCTTCAAGTTCATGTCGTCCTCCAAGCATATCGGCAAGATTCTCGTGTCGTATGAGGATCTGACGAATGTGCGCGCGCAGCGTCAGCCGGTTCGGCCGGTCGATCCGGCGGCTGCCTATCTGGTGACAGGGGGGCAGGGCGGCCTTGGTCTCGCTACGGCGGCCTGGCTGGCGGCCAGTGGCGCACGGCATCTGCATCTGATGGGGCGCAGCGTACGCCGTGACAAGGAAACGCTCGACAAGATCAAGGCCCTGGAAAAGGCCGGTGCCCGCGTTACGCTGCATTATGGCGATGTCAGCGTTTACGAGGATGTGGCCCGTATCAGATCGGCCATTCTCGAGACGGGTATCCCGCTCAAGGGTGTGTTCCACGCCGCAGGTATTCTCGATGACCGACTGATTTCAAAATACTCGGAAGAGAGCCTGCGCAATGTGCTCAAACCCAAGGTACTGGGCGGGCACCATTTGGACGTGCTGACACGCGACTGCCCGCTGGATTACTTCGTGCTCTATTCCTCCATTGTGACGGTCACGGGTAATATCGGGCAGAGCAGCTATCTCGCGGCCAATGCCTATCTCGATGCGCTGGCCAGCGCCCGCCGCAAGGCAGGTTTCCCTGCGGTTTCTGTCCAGTGGGGCCCGATTGCCGAGGTTGGCATGCTGGCCCAGGAAGGCAGTGTCGTGCAGTTCTTCGAGAATGCAGGGTTCCGTCTGCTCGAAAGCAACGAGGCGCTCTCGCTGCTACCCACGCTCATCAATCGTGACCGCGATACCGTAGCGGCCATGGCGATCGATTGGGAGACATGCTTTGGTCAGCATGGCGCGATCGAGCGTAATCCCAAATTCGCTCTTATCCGGCGCGAGAAGAGCATCAAGAACACCTCGGCGCAGAAGCTGGCCCATCTCCAGAGTCTGTCACCCGAGGAGCGTTACGAGTTCGTGCTGGATAACGTGAAGTCGATCCTCGGCAATGTTCTCAAGCTCGAACCAGACAGCATCGATCCGGGTGCACGGCCAAACGAGCTGGGAGTCGATTCACTGGCTGGTGTGGAAATCCAGACGGCGATCAAGACAGAATTCAATGTCGAGATCTCTCTGCTTGTCCTGTCGCGCAATGAGCCGATACGTGAAATTGCCCGTAACGTGCTGCGTCAGATCAGTCTGAACATGGCGTCTGCCTGAGGCGGGACGGCATCGGGTGGGTTTGGTAAAAAGGCTGGTGGACGAGAGTCCACCAGCCTTTTCCGATATCTGACCGTATGAGGGCAGGGCGCTACGCTATTCGTTTTCCATCGTTTCGCCCGGAAGCTCGTCCGGCTCTGCCCACGCAATGGCGCCCACGATCACGCTGGACCCAATGACAAAAAGCTGTGCCGACAGCGGAAGGCCAAGGTTGCGCCCGAATACCGGAACAAGCTTGCCTGCAAGCCCCTGCCCAAGCGAGCCAATGGCATAGCTCAGCCCCATGCCGAAGCTGCGCGTGTCTGAAGGGAAGCGCTTGGCGAGATAATGCGGCACAAGGGCAAAGACGCCCGAGGCAGCAAGCCCCATGATCACGGCCGATACCAGCAGAACGGGATAGGTCTCCGCACTGAGGAAAGGATAGATTGTAAGGATCACCACAAGCAATGTGCCGATAATCACGCGCAGATCACCAAAGCGGCTGGCCAGGGCCCCACAGGACAGCTTGCCCACCAGCGAGCCGATACAGAAACAGCCGATTGGCCAAAACACGAGCGCCGGCGTCAGGTGATGAACATTGCGCAGGATCGTTGGATACAGGCTGTAGATGGCAGCCTTCTGAAACTCCAGAAACGACATGAGCGCAATGGCCTGCACGGCCGCCAGCGTCAGGATGAATTTGGCCTTGGGCTGGGGTGCCGCGCCATTGAGCCCCTTCTGGCGCTCCTGCTTGAGCGTCCATACCGGGCTTTCCTGAACGCCCCAGCGTATGAAGAGGGCGAGCACGGCGGGCGCCAGCCCGATAAAGAACAACAGGCGCCATGAGTAATGCGGCAGAATGACCGCCTGGGCTGCGGTTGCAGCCAGAAACCCGAGTTCATAACCCGACATCATGATGGCCGAGGCCATGGCGCGGCTTTTGCCGGGTACGCTCTCCATCAGAAGTGCTGCGGAAGCCGTCCACTCACCGCCAAAGCCGATGCCGAAAAGGAACTGGATGACAATCAGGCTGATCAGGCTGTGAGAGAATCCTGTGGCCGCAGAAAACACGCCAAACCACAAGACACCCAGCAGAAACGCCAGACGGCGCCCGTAACGGTCTGCCAGCCATCCCCACCCGGTATTGCCAACGGCACGCCCGATGCTTTGCGCCAGAAGTACCGTGCCCATGGCGCTGATGGTGACCCCGAAATCATGGGAAATGTCGGGCAGGGTGAGCAGCAGCGCTGTCTGGTCGAAGGCGTCGAGAAACCAGCCGAGGAAGGCGGCAAAGGTGACGCGCCAGAAGGGTTTGAGCGCGACCAGCGGGGGGTAAGTGAGGATCTGGGACAGGTAGGATTGGCGGGCGGAGGCCGACATGGTCTCGTCCTTGAAATGGGGGAGCGAAAGGAAGCAGGGGGATGGGAACGTCTGGAGAGAGAAGGAGTAAAATCGGTTGGGAGCGAAACGGTTCCATTTCGCCAATGGGCCGGCGAGACAGAGAGGGATGTTTTGAAGGGGCGTCAGGGGGTGTTGATAGAGGACCGATTCACTCCTCATTCTGCCCTGACAGCGGCGGGAAATCGAGTCCCGTTTGTCACCCGACCCTGATTATGCTGCACACTCTGAAGCAGGACGCGCGCGGGGCAGGTGCAAAGCGTTAAGAACATATTATCATTCTCACTTTAGCATCACCTCCTCCTACCCTTGCCGCGAGGAGCTGTGCCGCTTTGCCACGAGATAGCAGCCCGATCGACGATCCTGGCGTGGCAGGGCAAAGCCGTGTCGTCCTTTCGAAAGCGGCCCTCGAAGGGCGCGCGTTGTCAGGAGGGCCGGGTATCAGTGCTCTGGCCGTGCAGCCCGGCCTTTCGACCATGACGATGCCTGACAGAAATTTTCCGGAGAGTGATCGTGCCGGGGTGCGGGTGTCGTGCGTCACGCTCTCAAGCATCATGCTTCCCGATATCACGCGGCCCGACCTTGCCGAGCCGCGTCTTACGCCGGAATGCTGTCACGTGGCTGCCCTTCCGGCATCGGGAATGCCGACGCAGGGGGGCGGGTCGGAAGGCGAGGGGCGTACACGACGTCGTGTCCAGCCTGCCCGACGTTCCGGAGCGGGGGCAGGGTCGCCTGAGCTGCGCTGGACCGGTCGCTATGGGCGCAAGGGCGACTATATCAGGCTCATTGGCTGGGATGTCGCGCCTTCGGGCCTCCAGGGTTTTCGGCGTTCACTGCAGGACGGGCAGGACAGTGCGAAGGCAGATATCACTGTGCTGCGTGAGATCTGTCGTCGTATGGCACCCGTTGGAGGGCATTACAGGGCAAGCCTGACCCTGACGGACCCTCTGTCGCCTGACGAGCCCTTCGTACTGGCCATGCAGGCGGTCTTCGCGGAGACCGGCTTTTCGCCTCAGGCCCTGCGCCTCGTGCTGGATGAACGTCGTTTTACGCTCGCAGGGCGTGACGAGGCCTTGTGTCTGGCGGTTCTGGTCGATTGGGGGGTCGAGTTATGGGTCGGGCGTTTCGGTCAGGGGGTGTCGAGCCTTACCCTGCTGCGTGAGCGTGCCGGTACGGGATTGATCGCGGGCGTCAGTCTCGAAGCCGGACTGGTTTCTGCGCCATCAGGGCTATGGCGGCTGGCTCATCACAAGGAGCGGCAGTCCGAGGAGCGCCTCGATCCGATCGCCGCCAGATTTTTCTCTACCACATGCGAAGCTCTGCAAGCGCTTGGAATCAGGACTCACTTCGCCCGGATCTCCAGTTCTGCGCATTACGGTTTTGCGCTTGCTGCCGGGTTCGATGAAATGAGTGGCTTGTGTCCGGAACTGGAAGGCATTGCGATGGAAGCAGAGCCGCCCTGCGCCTGAAGCAGGGCTGGACGAAACGGCCTACTTGCGACAGGTTCCGCCCGTGTCTCCCTTCGCGTGGGTGCGCACCCATAACGTGAGTTTAACTTGCCCTGCAACGCGGTTAGCTGTTCTGCGCTATGGTCAGACAAGAGGGAATAACGAGATGGCGCAAGTGGATACAGTCTACGACAAGTATTTCCAGACAGCTCTGGACGGCCTCAAGGCCGATGGCAGCTACCGGCATTTTGCCGAGCTCGAGCGTCATGCCGGACAGTTTCCCCACGCCTACCATCACGGTCTGAAGCGCGATATCACCGTCTGGTGCTCGAATGACTACCTCGGCATGGGCCAGCACCCGGACGTGCTCAAGGCAATGCATGAGAGCCTCGCCCGTAGCGGTGCCGGTGCGGGTGGCACGCGAAACATCTCTGGCACCAATCACGAGCATGTAGCGCTTGAAAAGGAGCTCGCAGCCCTTCACGGCAAGGAAGCAGCGTTACTGTTCAATTCAGGTTATCTTTCCAACTGGGCGACACTGGGTACGATCGCAGCGCGGCTCAAGGGCTGCGTCGTGCTTTCTGATGCCGCCAACCATGCCTCGATGATCGAGGGCATACGCCACTCACGCGCCGAAAAGATGATTTTCCGTCATAACGACGTCGAGGATCTTGAGGCAAAGCTCAAGACGATCCCGCTCGATACACCCAAGATTGTCGCCTTTGAATCGGTCTATTCGATGGATGGCGATATCGCCCCGATCGAGGCGATCTGCGACCTTGCCGATCGTTACAACGCCCTGACCTATCTGGATGAGGTTCACGCTGTTGGTCTTTATGGCCATCAGGGCGGTGGCGTTGCCGAGGAACGCGGTCTGGCGCATCGTCTCTCGGTCATCGAGGGGACCCTGGGGAAGGGCTTTGGCGTGGTCGGTGGCTACATTACCGGTAGTGCTGCGTTGTGCGATTTTGTGCGCTCTTTCGCCTCAGGCTTCATTTTCTCGACCGCGCTCCCCCCGATGGTGGCGGCAGGAGCACTGGCAAGCATCCGTCATCTGCGCAACAGCCAGAGCGAGCGGGCGGCGCATCGTCAGGCCGTGGCATGGCTGCGTGAAAGCCTCGACCGTGCCGGTATCCCCCATCTGGACAACCCGTCGCATATTGTGCCGGTCATGGTAGGCGATGCGACGCGGTGCCGTGCGCTTTCTGACGCTCTGCTTCAACGCTTTGGCCATTACATCCAGCCGATTAACTACCCGACCGTCCCGCGGGGCACCGAGCGCCTGCGTATCACGCCGGGGCCCCTGCACACCAAGGAAGATATCGACTCCCTCGTCACTGCGCTGGCCGCACTGTGGCGCGAGCATCGTCTGGCCAACGCCGCCTGAGAGACACAACGCATCCCCGCGACAACTCAGATACATGTCGAGGTTGTTGCGGGCAGATGATGTGATACGCCGTGCTTCGCGGCCTGGCCTGCTACGGGAAACTCCTGCCTCACACTCCGGGGGCAAGCGTGAGGTCGATGACCCCGCTGCAAAGAGCGATACCCGGGCGCGTGTGTCACCCGTCAGGTGATTTATTGACTGATCCGCCATTGTTCGGATCCGTCGGGACGATATAGGCAGGTCATACATTACCGAACTTCTGTTTCCGCAAGGATATGCCTGATGTTGTCCCTTTCGCGAGCGCCCAATCCGGGTGCCACGGTCCTGACACTCGAAAACAGGTATTCCGCGCGACGGCCGTTTTCATGGTGTCTGCTGATCTGTCTCCTGGTCGGCAGTCTGTGCCTGCAATCAGGGAGCGCGCGCGCCCAGACGCAAGCCACTGCGGCAGTGCCCGATGCGCCGCGCATCACAGCCGATCAGGCGCGGCAACTCGCTTCGGTGCTCAATAACGATGCCAAGCGCCGCGAATTCCTGACGACACTGCAAAATCTCAGTCAGGCCCAGCAGGCGGCCAATCCGACCGATACAGGTGAGAAAACCGGTCCGAAGCTCAAACCCGATGGGCTGGGGGCAGAATTGCTTGGCAGTGCCTCCGACTGGACCCACGCTGCCAGTGTTCAGGCGCATAGCCTGCTGCGCACCGTCGTGGACGTGCGCGCCATCGGGCCGTGGTGGCGCCACATGCGCAACGATCCGGCAGATCGTCAGGAATCGCTCAAACTGTTGCTTCGCGCCCTGATTCTGGCTGCAGTGAGCACCTGTCTCTTCTATGCGTTGCGGCTTTTGTTACGGGGGGTGCGCAACCGCGTTGAGGCGCTGGCTCGCATCAAGGGGCGTTCTGCGCTGGCGCGTGAAATCGATGATCGTCAGGCCGCAGAAGAGGCGGCTGACGAGGCTGCTCGGGGAGACGCTGAGAGGAAGGCGGGCGACGGAAGCTCCACCACTGACCAGACCACTCTTTCCGACATTACGCCGCCTTTGGCGCAGGATCACGGCGATGCCTATCAGCAATCCGCTGACGAAGCCTCGCCTCCTGAACAGGAGCGCCCAATCGTTCAGACGGAAGGCCCCTCCGGCGGCGCGAAGTCCATTCCCGATACGCAGGATCGCGAGCGTCTGTCGCGTTTGCGGCATCAAGGCGCACTTGCCCGGCTGACGCTTGTTCTCAAGCGACTTCCCTACAGCTTCCTCTGTCTGTTGCTCGACTGTCTGCCGGTGCTGGTTGTGCCGTTTATTGCCTTGCTGATCGTCATTGCCGATCCGGCGGCTGACGAGTTCACAACAGCCTTGCTGCGCGCGCTGAGCCTGACGGCTCTGGTGGCTGGAGGGCTGATCATTGCCATACGCACCATTCTCGCGCCGCAGCGTCCCTGGTTGCGCCTTGCCCTGCTCTCAGATTCCGCGGCGAGCTTCCTGTTCGACTGGCTGCGTCTGCTGATCCTCACCACAGGAATTTCTGCTGCTGCGCTCGAAACGCTTGATGATTGCGGCTTGCCCGACAGGGTGATCGAGGCATTGCTCAAGATCCTGACGCTTGTGCTGCATTTGATGGTGGCGGTCATGATCATCCGCAGCCGCCCCAAGGTCATGCGTTTTTGCGAGCGCAGGGAACGGCGTGGTTTTGGCGCAAGCATGTTGCATCTTTTCGGTCGCACCTGGTGGGTGGTCGCGCTCTTCTTCGACATGGGCCTCTGGCTCGTCTGGGCGGCGGAAATCCATCACGGCTATGCGGCAATCTGGAAGCTCTTTCTGCGCAGTGCTGTGGCACTGGTGGTCATGCGCTGCGTCAGCATCGTGCTGTACGGGTTGCTGGAGCGCGTGTTCCGCTCGGCTCCAGGCTGGGTCACGCTGAGCGAGGATGCACAGACACGCTTCAGCCGCTATTACGCCCCGGCGCAGCGGGTTACGTCCGTCATTATCATTGCCCTGACTGTTCTTGCTCTGGCCAGCGCCTGGGGCGCGCCTATCAAGGCTCTGTTTGGTGCCGGGGGGCTTGGCTATCGTCTGGCCTCGTCATCCATGACAGTGCTCATCGCCTGCCTGCTCGGGGTTGTGGTCTGGGAGGCGAGCAACATCATGCTTGAGCGCTACGCCCGCAAGGTCGGCGGGCTTGATGACGGTGCGGCCAGGGTGGCCCGTGTGCGCACATTGCAGCCCATGATCCGTATCGTCCTCATGGTCATTCTGGTGGCCGTCATCGGGCTGACCGTGCTGAGCGAGATCGGCGTGAATGTTGCTCCGCTTCTGGCAGGGGCCTCGATTTTTGGTGTCGCGCTGGGTTTCGGCTCGCAAAAGCTCGTGCAGGATTTCATCAACGGGATTTTCCTGCTCATGGAAAATGCCCTGACGGTGGGTGATGCCGTCACACTTAACGGTACCTATGGCGTGGTCGAGCATCTCTCGCTTCGTACGGTTCATGTGCGTGCCAATGATGGCTCCATGAACATCTTTCCGTTCAGTTCGCTTGGTCAGATCATCAATTACAACCGCGATTTTGCCCGTGCCATTATCGTGGCCGAAGTCGGATATGAGACGGATACCGATGAGGTTGTGCAGGTCATCAACGATATCACGGCCGAGATGCGTGCCGATGAGAATTTCAAGGCCCTGATCATCGACGATTTCCAGATGTGGGGTGTGGACGCGCTCAATCAGACCTCTGTCACGGTGCGCGGTACGTTGCCGACAATCACCTCCGGGCGCTGGCCTGTGCAGCGTGAATTCTATCGCCGCCTGAAAAAGACGTTCGAGGCGCGGAATATCCATCTCCCTTATCCAACGCGCTATGTGGAGGTTACGGGGCTGGCAGGTATGGGAGGCAGCGACGGGCCAGAACACGACCGGCGATCAGGCGAAGAAGGTGTCACATTGCGAGAGGGACGCGTCCCAACCTCCCGACCCGAATGACGGGTTGCGGCCTCAGGCTTACTCAGAATTGCCTTGAGGCCACGCGGCCCGTGTCACATGACGGACGCCGAGACGTCACGCTGTAACGACGGGGCCGTGTGACGACGGACGCAAAAGAGCCTCGCCGTAGGGGCTTTTTCGCAGGGGCTCTGGCCGCTCCAAGCCGATCGGCCCGAAGGGCAAAACCGATCGGCTTCGTATGTGAGGCTAGCCGCGCCTGAGGGCGTTTCTCAGTTTCTCGTCAAGCATGGCCGTGGTGAAGGGTTTGGGCAGGATATGGATTTTCTCATCCTGTCCACTCCGGTCAAATATGGCCTGTTCCGCGTAGCCCGTGATGAACAGCACCGAGAGTGATGGCCGCAGCACAAGCGCCGCATCGGCAAGTTGCCGCCCATTCAGACCACCCGGCAGGCCGACATCGGTAATCAGTACATCATACAGGCGTTCCCGGTCATTGAGCAGGGCGAGGGCTGCCGTGCCGTCGCTTGCCTCCTGAACAATGGCGCCCCAGTCTTCGAGCGTTTCACGAACGGTAAAGCGCAGCGTCTCCTCATCATCGACCAGCAGTACGCGCAGGTTACGCAGGGCGTCGCCATCCGGCGAGAGGTCAGGCGCGACGACAGGCGAGGGCAGGGCGGCGGCATGGCTGGGCAGCCAGATATGGACCGAGGTTCCTGCACCGGGGATCGAGGCAATGCTGACCCGTCCCCCCGATTGTCTGGCAAAGCCATAGATCATGCTCAGCCCCAGCCCGGTCCCCTTGCCCAAGGGCTTGGTGGTAAAGAAGGGATCGAAAGCACGCGCCATGACATCGGCGCTCATGCCCACACCCGTATCTGTCACCGAGAGCACCTGATAGATCCCGGGGCGCACCCCCCATTCTTCGGCCTGAAGGGCCCCCAGCGTGGCGCGTGACGTGGCAATCGTCAGATGCCCGCCCTCGGGCATGGCATCACGGGCGTTGATCGACAGATTGAGCAACGCATTTTCAAGCTGGTTGGTATCGACCAGGGCCGGCCCAATGGTTTCGTCCAGGCAGAGTTCGAGCACAACGGCCGGCCCGACCGTGCCGGCAATAAGGTCCTGAAGCCCGAGGATGAGAATATTGATGTCGGCGGGTTGCGGGTCGAGTGTCTGACGGCGTGAGAAGGCCAGAAGGCGATGCGTCAGGGCGGCGGCGCGATCCGTGGCCCCTTGCGCCGCTGTGATATAACGGTCCAGCCCCTCTGTACGTCCCTGGGCAATACGACGCGTCAGGAGCGAGAGTGCGCCCCCGATCCCGGCCAGGATATTGTTGAAATCATGGGCGAGGCCGCCTGTCAGCTGTCCGACCGCTTCCATCTTCTGCGACTGGCGAAGCTGATCCTCCAGAGCGATACGATCGGTCACGTCACGTCCGATCAGATAGATGTCTTCTCCCTCAGTCGAGCCGGACCAGTTGAATGTGTGCCATTCCCCATCCTGATGCAGGAATCGCAGATCAACGCCATGATCGAGCTTGCCCTCGCGCAGCAGGGCCAAGGCCTCGGTCGCGCGTGCCATATCGGCTGGATGCACCAGCTGCTCGGCCTTGCTGCCAATCCAGTCACGCGCCTTGTCACCAAAGCAGGTCTGCCAGCTCGGATTGAGGTAGCGCAGCCTGCCGTCACGATCGGTAAGGGCCAGCAGGTCGGCGCTGATGGCCCACAACCTGTCGCGTTCACGCGTACGGCGTAGCACCTGCTCTTCGAGGGTTTCGTTCATGCGGCGCAGGGCTTCCTGTGCGCGCATCTGGCGTATGGCGGCCCAGCTTCTGTCAGCAATCGTACGAACGAAGGAGAGCGTGATGTCGTCCCAGCAATGGGCATGGGCAAAATGGACGATGGCGACAGCCTGCAGAACACCGTTATCCATGATCGGCACATTGAGCAGGGCGCAGATCTGGAGCGGGGCAAACTGCGCAGCCTGCGCAGCGGTCAGAGGATCAGTCCTGACATCATCGATGGCAACAACTTCACCGGCCTTGAGCAGATCGATATAGGAGCCAAAGGACCGGAAGGCATAGAGCCCGGAAACATCGGGGGTTTCAGGGTCCCTGCGCCAGCAATCTGTAACCTGCGCCAGTTCGCGCTCATGATCCACATCGGCAAAACCGGAACGGTCTGCCTCGATGGTCATGCCCAGCGTCCGCGCTGTAAGCGCCAGAATGTCAGCCTCACTCGTCAGCGCGCGCAGTTCGTCACCGAAAGTCACCAGCGCCTCACGCTTGAGCGTCTGGCGTTTGGGCGCGTCGATATCGAGCAGAATGCCGGGGAAATGACTGATCTGGCCGTTATGGTCGTAGGTGCACGAGCCATTGGCCTCGATCCACCGGCTGGCACGCGAGCCGTCGTCGCATAGACGAAACTCGCAGCGGAACGGCTTGCGCTCCTGTAAGGCCATGTCGAGCGCTGCCTGAAGAACCGGACGATCTTCAGGGGTGATGCAATCCAGCAATTGCGTGAGCGCCACCCCCTCGGCAAGTCGGGCCGGGGAGAGACGGAGCGTCTCCGCCATGCGCAGATCGCCCGTCACAAGCTGACGTTTGGCGTCCCACAGCCACATGCCGATGATGGTACCGGCCGCAAGTGCAAGCTCAAGGCGCTCGTGCTCCTGATTGGCCACGGTCATGTCACGCGAGACACCGAGGATACGCTCTGGCCTGCCCCCGGGCCCAAGTATGGGTGTCACCACGACATCCCACAGGCGTTTGCGCCCGTCGGTCGTCTCGACATATTCCTGGAAATGGCTGGTGAGCCCGTCCCTGGCAGCATCAATCGCGTTCAGCGAGAGCTTGCGCCCGCGCTCCTGCCACACATCGGGCCAGTAGACCCCCAGCATGTCGGCGGGCGAGCAAAGACCAAGCACCAGAACAGCGCCGTGATTGACGAAGGTGATCTTGCCGTCGAGATCAAGGATCTTCACGCAGTCACTGGCGCTGACGAGCAGCGAATTGACGAAAGACTGGCTGGCGCGCAGTGCAGCCCGTTCATCCGGATCGATCGTGGTGTCGATGACCGTCCCGGTGCAGCCATCAGGATGGGGATGCACACTGATATGAACGGCTCTCGGCGGTCCGTCCGTCTGCCGGAAGGCTACATAGCCTGTTTCAGCCCTCGTCAGCCATGCGACAGGATCGGTTTCCGGCAGGATTTCAGCATCTTCATGGAAACAGGCCAGAAAAACCGGCCATTCGACACCGAGACGCAAGGCTTCAGGATCGAGGCCACAAAGCGACGCGAGATAGGGATCGCCCGTTAGCAGACCACTCTTGGCATTCCAGAGCAGAAAGCCGAGCATGGCCTCGCGTGAACCGTTCTCGCCGGGAGGGGGCGCCGCATCCGGTGTGACGACAGGTGCCTTATGCAATGGGGCATTGAGGGTGCCATTCCGCCCTGCCACAGCGAGGGCACGCGCGTCCCTTTGGCCCATGGTGCCAAGAAGGGTGGCATGAGCCTGAACGATGCGCTTTTGCTGCGGGGATAAAGGGTTTTGCCGAGCGGCTGCTGCAATCAGCCCTGCGACTGGGGTGCCGAAGGGAAAGAAATCCCAGCCGGCAAACTCACCCTCTCCTGAGAAGGATGACTCGCGGGTCCAGTCCTGTCCCGTCGCGCGTGAGAGGTCAGGCAATACCGGTATCGCGTCGCGGGTTGCAGCCCCACTCTGTGCCGTTGCGACAAGATGCGCATGACCGCTGATGACAGCAATGAGTGCGAAACCGATCTCGGGGAAGGTTTCGCACAGGGGGTGCAACGCCGGATGGGTTGCGGTGACCCGTGAGCTCGTCAGGTTATCCGGACCGGGACGCTCCCAAAGCAACATGTGATACGCCCCCGGATGTTCAGGCTGCCCCCGGGTTGCGAGGGCAGGACAGGCGTCTCAGGCACCATACGATGAGCCCGCTTGATCCGGTTCAGTCATAGCCCCCTGAACGTGAAAGCGTAAATACAGAATCCGGGGCCGATTACACGGATGCCGTCAAACCCCCGTCAACAGTCAGTATATGCCCATTAACGAAGCTCGAGGCCTCGGAGGCGAGAAACACAGCAGCGCCTACCAGTTCCTCGCTCTTGCCCCATCGTGCCGCGGGGGTGCGCTGGCACAACCATGAGGAGAAGGCCGGATCGGCAACAAGGGCTGCGTTCATCTCTGTTTCGAAATACCCCGGGGCGAGCCCGTTGATCTGCAGCCCGTGCCGTGCCCAGTCGGTCGCCATGCCCTTGGTGAGCATTTTCACGGCCCCTTTGGCTGCGGTGTAGGGGGCGATGCCGGGACGCGCCAGCTCGCTCTGCACAGAACAGATGTTGATGATCTTGCCGCGCCCACGCGTGATCATGCCTTTCGAGACCGCCTGGGCGACAAAAAACACCGAGCTGAGATTAGTGGAAATCAGGCGGTCCCACTCGGCACGTGGAAACTGGTCGAGAGGCGAGCGGAACTGGATGCCGGCGTTGTTGATCAGGATATCGATCGGACCTTCGGCCTCGATCGCCTCGACACCTGCAATGACCTGATCCTGATTGGTGACATCGAAAACGCTGCCGCGTGTCACAATGCCCTCGCCCTCCAGGCGGGCCCGTGCAGAATCGAGATGTGCCGGATCACGCCCGTTGAGAATGATTTCAGCCCCGTAGCGCCCCAGACCCTGCGCGAGCGTAAAGCCGATGCCGCGCGAGGCGCCAGTGATGAGGGCGCGCTTGCCCTTGAGGGAAAAAAGGGCGGGCTCGGACATGGCTGGATCCTTCTCTGGACAGTCCGGCCCGTGACTGTCGGGGCGGACATGATCTGGCGGCTCGCTGAACACATTATCGTTTCGAGCCGCTCATATGCTGGGCATGGTATCAGGGATGCTCAGACTGCCCAGCCGACATTTTCGTGTGGTTTCTTTCAGCCATCCTTTGCCTGCACCGTCGTCACATCACGGGAGGGGATGACAGGGGCGTATGTCCGAAGGGTTTTCGGGTGCCCGTGTCGGGGCCAGCAAGCGGGCCTGTGTCGCGGCCGATCTTGGCGCGGCGCATAGGGCACGCCATACAGGAGAAATGACCAAGGAAGCGACCTATCTCCCTATCGCCCTGCGCCTCGATGATGGCCGCGCTCTCGTAATCGGGGGCGGGCAGGTGGCCGCCAACAAGCTGCGCCTGCTTCTTGGGCGCTGTGATGATATCGCCCAGATCGGTCCGGTTCATGACATCGAAATCCGCCAGGCGATCGACAGCGGCAAGGTCACCCATCTCGGCGGGGCGCTGGAAGCGCATCGTATCAGTGCGTTGTTGAGGGAGATGCGCATTGTTTTCGCAGCCACCGAGGATGCTGCGTTCAATCGCGTCATTGCAGCACAGGCGCGCGAACAGGGGGTGAATATCTGCGTCGTTGACGATCCTGAGCCATCCACTTTCATCACCCCTGCCATTATTGACCGGACCCCGGTCCAGATTGCGATCTCGACCAATGGCGCGGCGCCCGTACTGGCCCGGCGCCTGCGCACCCAGATCGAGTCGCTGCTTCCCGAAGGGCTCTCGCGCCTAGCGCGCTTCATGCAGGCGCAGCGCGTTTGGATACGCCGCGCTCAGCCCGACACCATGATCCGGCGACGGGCATGGGAGGATTTTGTCGATGGCACGGGTGCCGAGCAGGCCCTTAGGGGAGAGGATGAGGCTGCAAGAGCCAGTCTCGAACGCAGCCTGGGTGGCGTGCCGAGAGAAGGCGAGGTCTGGCTGGTCGGTGCCGGGCCGGGTGATCCGGACCTTCTCACGCTGGCGGCCCTGCGCCTGATGCAGAATGCCGACACCGTCCTGTATGACCAGTTGATCCCGCCCGCGATCATGGACCGTGTACGGCGTGACGCAGAGCGTGTGTTCGTTGGCAAGAAGCGCAGCCACCACACCCTGCCGCAGGAAGGGATCAATGACGAGCTGATACGTCGCGCCAGAGCGGGTGAACGCGTTCTGCGCCTGAAGGGAGGCGATCCGTTCATTTTCGGGCGTGGTGGTGAGGAAATGGAGGCGCTGGTGGATGCCGGCGTCACTGTGCGCGTCATCCCCGGCATCACGGCAGCCAGTGGGTGTGGCGCGGCGGCGGGAATCCCGCTGACGCATCGGGACTGCGCACAGAGCTGTGTGTTTGTCACCGGTCACGCCCGCGCCGATGGAACGCTCAATCTGGATTGGTCGAGTCTGGCCAAGAAAGGGCAGACACTCGCCATCTATATGGGGCTCGCGCCGATGGCGGATCTCTGCGCCCAGCTTCAGGCCCATGGCCTGCCCGCCGACTGGCCCGCCGCTGTAATCGAGCATGGCACGCGTCATGACCAGCGCGTGCATGTGGCAACGCTTGCGACGCTGCCTGCGTTGGTTATCGAGCGCAATGTGGCGAGCCCGGCGCTCACCCTCGTGGGGGAGGTGGTGAACCACCGCCGCTCGGGGCATGGGAAAGCAATTCACCATAAAGAAGCGTGAGTTCGTAGTTTACCCATTGCACGGTGTTGTCTGAGGTATTATGTCGAGCGTAATGGCGCAATAAGCGATTTTTCAGTGTGGATTTAACCAGTCATGGCCCTGACCCAGACCGAACGGCAGATCCTTGAAACGACCGGCGAGGAAGCAATCCTAGAGCGCTCCATGGAGGTGCTTTCAGGGCGTATGGCGCTTGTCTCGTCCTTTGGGGCCGAATCCGCGCTGCTTCTTGCTCTGGTAGCCGATATCGACCGCGATTTTCCGATATTCTTTCTCGATACCAAGCGCCATTTCCCCGAGACGCTGAGCTATCGTGATGCCCTGATCGATCACCTTGGACTGACCGGGGTTGTGAATATCGCGCCCTCGGCCAAGGCTCTGCATGATCGTGATCCACAGGACATGCTGGCCGATTTCGACCCGGATGCCTGCTGCGCCTTGCGCAAGGTCGAGCCTATGGATGACGCATTGAACGATTTCGATGCGTGGATAACCGGGCGCAAACGCGGTCAGGCAGCGACACGCGCCTCGATGGCCGTCTTCGAGCCGCTTGCGGACGGGCGAGCCAAGATCAATCCGCTTGCCTCCTGGACGCGCGAGCGCATCGCAAGCGAAATGACCCGGCGTGATTTGCCGCGTCACCCCCTGACGGCCCTCGGTTTCAAATCCATCGGCTGTGCGCCCTGCACACGGGCCGTGGCTGAAGGTGAGGACCCCAGAGCCGGACGCTGGGCCGGCCAGACCAAAACCGAATGCGGCATTCACCTGCCAGCGCGATAACGGAGCATAAAATGAGTTTGGCGTCCCCCACCCTCGCCACGCCGCGTGCCATGGATGACCTCGATCAGCTTGAGGCGCAGAGCATCTTCATTCTGCGCGAGGCCTATCGCAAGCTGCGTCCGCTCTCCCTGCTCTGGTCTCTGGGCAAGGACAGCAATGTCATGGTCTGGCTGGCGCGCAAGGCGTTCATGGGCCGCGTGCCGTTTCCGGTCATGCATGTCGATACGGGCAAGAAATTCCCTGAGATGTATGCCTTTCGCGAGGAATACACCAAGAAATGGAACCTCGACCTGATGCTCGGCGATTGCCCGCCGGTTGAGGAAATCGATCCGTCCCTGCCGCCTGCGGCGCGCTCTGCAGCGCGCAAGACCGCCGGTCTGGCCAGCCTGATTGAAAAGCACAAGCTGCGCGGCGTCATTGCCGGTATCCGCCGTGACGAGCAGGCGACCCGCGCCAAGGAGCGCGTGTTCAGCCCGCGTGGGGCGGGTCATCGCTGGGATGTACGCAATCAGCCGCCGGAATTCTGGGACCAGTACGCCACTCCCTATGAGGACGGGATGCATATCCGTGTGCATCCGCTGCTGTCGTGGCGCGAAATCGATATCTGGCGCTATATCGAGCGCGAGAACATCCCGCTGGTCGATCTGTATTTTGCGAAGAATGGCAAGCGTTACCGCTCGCTGGGTGACCAGGACATCACGAGCCCCATCGACAGCAATGCCTCGACTCTCGCCGAGGTGATTGCCGAGCTTGAAAACAGCAAGACATCCGAGCGTGCCGGTCGCGCGATGGATCATGAATCGGAAGACGCGTTCGAGCGTCTGCGTGTTGCGGGTTATCTCTGAGCCATGGGCGAAATCATGAAAAACAACGACCTCCCTGCCTCGCTGCGCGCAGCTGCCACGCCGATCGTTATTGTTGGCCATGTCGATCACGGCAAATCGACGCTTATCGGCCGTCTGCTTTACGACACGGACAGCCTGCAGGACGGCAAGCTCGCTCAGATTGTCGAGAGCAGTCGCAAGCGCGGCCTTGCTGTCGAATGGAGCTTCCTGCTCGACTCGCTTCAGATCGAGCGCGATCAGGGCGTAACCGTCGATTCCACCCGTATTCCTTTTCATCTGGGCGGGCGCGAGTTCGTTATTGTCGATGCGCCCGGCCATCGCCAGTTTCTGCGTAACATGATCACCGGTGCCGCTGACGCCGAGGCCGCCGTGCTGGTGGTGGATGCGCTTGAAGGCGCTCAGGAGCAGACGCGTCGTCATGCGATGCTCCTGCGCCTGATCGGCATCCGTCATGTGATCGTGCTGCTCAACAAATCCGATCTGCTGGATTTCGATCAGGCGAAGATTGCCCAGGCCGAAGCCGATGTGCGCGACTTGCTGGGTCGTCTCGAAATCACGGTTGAGGCCTTCGTACCGGCCTCCGCTCGGGATGGTGATAACATTGCCAGCCGCTCGGAGCGTGCGCCCTGGTATACGGGGCCGACGCTGGTTGAGGCTCTGGCAGCCGTACCGGCACCGGCATCACGCCTGGCTCTCGATTTCCGTATGCCTGTGCAGGATGTCTATCGCTTTGACGATGTGCGCTATGTCGCCGGGCGGATCGAACGCGGTGTCATACGCGCAGGCGATCGCATCATGATCGGCTCACAGGGTCAGCAGGCTACAGTTGCAGAAATCTGCCGCTGGCATGCGCCGGAAAATCCTGTCGCGGGAGCAGGAGAGTCCATCGCGTTGCGTCTGGAGCCCGATCTGGTGCCGGATCGTGGGGATCTGCTTTATCCGGCGCAGGAAAATGGGGCGGCACCGATCCGCACAGCGCGCGTGCGCACGCGTCTCTTCTGGCTGCGTGGTGAGCCCCTGCGTGTGGGTGAGAGCTTCACCCTGCGTCTGGCCACAGCCGAACATGATGTGACGGTCGCCTCGATCGATGCCGTGGTGAACCTTGATGATCTCACGCTCTCGCCCGGTGACGAGGTGCCGCCGGATGGTTTTGCCGAGATCACCCTGGTGGCCTCTCATGCCATCCTGTTCGATCCGTTCTCACCAGGTTACAGCGATGGGCGTGGTGTGCTGGTGGATCGTTTCCAGCGCATCGTGGGCGGTGCGCCATTGCTTGGGGCTGCTGAACTGCCGGATGGTGTTCATGCCATTCACCCGACAGCCAGCAAGGTGACTGCTGCTCAGCGCGAGTCTCTGCATGGTCACAAGGGCGCTGTGTTCTGGCTGACTGGCCTGCCGGGTTCGGGCAAGAGCACAATTGCCCGGGCGGTCGAGACCGATCTGGTCGCGGCTGGAATTCGTACGACAGTGCTCGATGGCGACACGCTGCGCGCCGGTCTGTGCAGCGATCTCGGCTTCTCGCCAGAAGATCGGCGCGAGAATATCCGTCGCGCTGCCCATGTGGCGCGTATTCTGGCAGAGAGTGGGCAGGCTGTTATCGTGGCTCTTGTCTCCCCTCTGATCGAGGACCGTGCGCTTGCGGCGCAGATCGTGGGTGAGGGCTTCCACGAGATCCATGTGGATACGGCGGTGGAAATCTGTGAGTCCCGTGACCCGAAAGGGCTCTATGCCGCAGCGAGAGCCGGGAAGATTGCAGATTTCACGGGCGTCAGTGCGCCTTATGAAACACCGGCTAACCCGGCAATGCGCCTTGAAACGCTCGGGGCCCTGGACGGAACGGTGCAGGGTTTCGCGTCCTTCGTGTGCGGTGTGATCATCGCGTAAAGAGCGGATCAGGCGATTTTTCGGGTCGCCTGATCTTTTCTTTTGTCCATAAGGCGGTTCGCTCAATCATCCGTAAACGGCGAGTGGGTGGCCGCTTCAGCTTCCAGAGCGCAGCGTGCCTCGTCCGGGCGGGTTTTCTCCGCCTGCATGGCAAGGAGCTCTTCACGGGCCTTTGGCATCAGGGCCCGAATAGCCGGATTTTCAAGAGTGGCAACGGCAAAGGCCCCGGCCGCCTGATAGCCCGCAGCGACATCCGACGCCCAATGCACGCCGCATATGATGCGGCTTTCTCCAACGACACGGCCACGTTGCAGTAGTTCTGCGCTGCGTTCCGGCAGAAGTGCGGAGAGGACAAGTGCGGTGGAATAGCCGGCGATGGTATGACCCGACGGGTAAGACGGGCTTTTCGCCAGTCTCTCATCACGCGCAACGCAGATGGGCGCATCATTGCCGATGAAGGGACGCTTGCGCTTCCAGTAACGCTTTTCTTCCGACGTTCTGCCGCTTTCGGCCTTGGCCATCATA
Source organism: Asaia sp. SF2.1 (assembly GCF_000505765.1). Lineage (NCBI taxonomy): Bacteria > Pseudomonadati > Pseudomonadota > Alphaproteobacteria > Acetobacterales > Acetobacteraceae > Asaia > Asaia sp. SF2.1. The sequence continues at coordinate 70,398 of NZ_AYXS01000045.1, forward strand.
TCGAGGATGCGCGCCAGAGTCGGGGCCTGGAAAATATCGATCGTAAAGCCTGCCGCACAGGAAAAGCCCTTGAGGAAGGGGGCAGGGCGCAAATCAGCATCGCTTTGCGCGAGTGCCCAGCGTGGCGAGCCCTTCAGCGCGCGTGTGCGTGCGAAAATGCGGTCGTCATCACCTTGCGAGGCCAGCCCGACCGATGGCGGGGTTGCAAGGGCCAGACGCTCATCCGGCAGATGGGCGGTATCGAGAGGCTGGGTGGGTGCCGTGGTGCACGAAGCGAGAAGGCAGAGCAGAAAACCGCCCCGGACAAAGGAATTCCGACCGGATATGGGAGGGGTCATGTCGAGCCTGTTCGTTTCATATGAGATACGAATGGCTGTTATCAGGATTGGAAGATTCGCGAAACTGTCTCAGCGGGCAGGATGTGTTGTGACGCTCTCCTGCAACGTCACCAGAGAGGCATTCAAGGCAAAATCGACGCGAAATGAGCCCCATAGCGCGGCGGTTCGGCGGTAGCTGGAGCGAGTGAGGGTGTTTCCCTGTCCTCAAGCAATCCGAGGACGGTTGCAGTCCGAATGCGCTCTGCTGGTGAGGCAAAATCGTAGATCACCTCGCGGGCAGCGCGGCTGGAGGCGATGATACCGGCGCGACGCAATTCGCCCAACTGTTGCGACAGGGCGGGCTGGCCGATTCCGGTACGGGCCTCAATTTCAGCCACGGTATAGGGAGCCTCGCTCAGGACGGACAGGATCGACAGGCGCTGAGCCTGCCCATAAAGGCGAAGGCGCTCGACAAGTTGAGCCATATGCTGGCCGTTCATGACCTTCATCGCCCGTCATCTTTCTGCAGGCAGTGAAACCAGGGCTGCTCGCATGGTGCGTTCATTTCCGCCACGGTGAGCGAGGGGGGGCGGAAGATGGCACCCCCTGGCTGCCAGTTCTCCGGCGTCAGGGCATCGCCATGCGCGGCGCGCTGCAGCGCCGTTACTGTGCGAAGAATCTCGCTCACCGAGCGACCCACGCAGAGCGGATAAACCAGAATGGCCTGTATCCGTCCATCGGGGTCGATGATGTAGGTCGAACGCACTGTACTGCTGTCCTGAGCAGTCGCATCAAGCATGCCGTAGGCTCGCGCAACGGCCATGGAGGGATCCTCCACCACCGGGAAGCCGATTTCGGTATCGAGATCGCGCCCGATGGCGTTGATCCAGGCCAGATGGGACGACAGCGAGTCGACGGAAAGGCCGATCAGCTGACAGCCGAGCTGATCGAATTGTGGCTGGGCCTTTGCAAAGGCGACGAACTCACTGGTGCAGACCGGCGTGAAATCGGCGGGGTGCGAAAAAAGCACAACCCATCGTCCCCTGAAATCACTGAGTGTGAGGGGGCCCAATGTCGTGCGGGCGCGGAAATTTGGGGCGAGGGTACCGAGACGCGGGGGTGTCTGTGCCTGTTCTTGCATCATCATTCATCTCCTGCGTCGTTAATCGGCATCGGTGCCAGCCGATTCACGATTTAACGTTGGGTGCCTGTGTTGTCCTTGACGGGAGCAACTATCACAATTACATAAATCGAGAAATATCATATTCAGCAAATATGTAATTCACGATCAGTTCAGCGGAGCGCGCATGATGGATGACGCAACGATTGCCCAGGCAGCCAGTCAGATCGAGGCCACCAGAGCGGGCCAGTCGCCGTGCCCGGTGGTGCGCAGCTTCTTCGACGAAACAACTTTCACGGCCTCGCACGTCGTGCACGACCCCCGTACCCGCGAAGCGGCGATTATCGACAGCGTGCTCGATTATGACCCCGCTTCCGGTCGTACCGGGTCATCAAGCGCTCAGGCCATTCTTGAGTATATCCGCGCTGAGTCCCTGACCGTGACCTGGCAGCTCGAGACCCACGCCCATGCCGATCACCTGTCGGCAGCGCCGTGGCTGCAGGAGCAGTTGGGAGGCAAGCTCGCCATAGGTGCCGAGATCACCCATGTTCAGGAGGTGTTCGGCAAGATCTTCAATGCCGGTACGCGCTTTGCACGGGATGGCTCACAGTTCGATCATCTGTTCCGTGATGGTGAGCGTTTCAGAATTGGTGGAATCGAGGCGATTGCGCTGCACGTGCCGGGGCACACCCCAGCCGATATGGCGTTCGTGATCGGTGACTGCGCCTTCATCGGTGATACGCTCTTCATGCCCGATTTCGGAACAGCCCGCGCTGATTTCCCCGGTGGCGATGCGAGGCAGCTTTATCGCTCCATCCGTCGCCTGCTTTCCCTGCCGCGTGAGACGCGCCTCTTCCTGTGTCATGATTACAAGGCGCCCGGACGTGACTGGTTTGCCTGGGAAACCACCATTGGAGCACAGCGCGACAGCAACCTGCACGTGCATGACGGTGTGACCGAGGACGAATTCGTCGAGATGCGCACGAAACGTGATGCGACTTTGAGCCTGCCCAATCTCATTATGCCCTCGGTCCAGATCAATATGCGCGGGGGGCGACTGCCGGAGCCGGAAGAGAACGGTACGCGTTATATCAAGATACCGCTCGACAAGCTTTGAGAGGGCGTTGTGCGGTATCCAGCCTGAATGGCCTGCACAGCACCTTGTTGAACCCCGTCCGTTACAGAACGCAGCACCCTGCCGACGCGCATCAACCCGGCTCGGCACTTAGCCCCAGAAGAGAAAGGCAAACTCATGTCCCTTCGTTTCCTGACGGCCCATTTCGCCGTATCGCCCCAGATCAGGGTGGAAGATCTGCCCGCGCTCAAGGAGCAGGGCTTCAGCGGCATTATCTGCACCCGTCCCGATGGTGAGGAAAAGGATCAGCCCGGCGTGGCCGATCTGGGTGTGGCGGCGGAGAAATGCGGACTGGCTTTTGCCTATATCCCGGTGCGTATGGGGGCTACGCCCGATGCGCATAGTGTCTCGGTCATGCGTCAGACCCTGGCCGAGATGACCGGGCCTGACAACACGGGCAAGGTTCTTGCCTATTGCCGCTCTGGCCGACGTGCGGCTGATCTTTACGAGTTGGCTTCGACCCAGAAAGAAGAGAAGCCCGCTGGCGCCCAGCGCTTCGATGTTGTTGTGGTCGGTGGTGGCGCGGGTGGTCTCGCCTGCGCAGCAAGCCTGCTGCGTCGTCGGCCGGGGCTGCTGGTCGCTGTTGTCGAACCCTCGACCGAGCATTACTACCAGCCGGGCTGGACGCTTGTGGGCGGGGGTGTCTTCACGGCTCAGCAGACGCGTCGTTCCGAAGTCGGGCTCATCCCGGCGCGCGCCAACTGGATCCGTCAGGCCGTCACGGCCTTCCTGCCGGAGCAGAACCGTATCGAGCTGGGTGATGGGACCCAGATTGCCTATGAGGCGCTTGTTGTGGCGACCGGGCTCAAACTCGACTGGGCTGCTATTCCTGGGCTTGCCGAGACACTGGGCAAGAATGGCGTCACGTCGAATTATCGCTACGATCTCGCCCCCTATACCTGGGAGCTGGTGAGCAAGCTTGAAGAGGGCAAGGCGCTGTTCACCCAGCCGCCCATGCCGATCAAATGTGCAGGGGCGCCCCAAAAGGCCATGTATCTCGCCTGCGATGCCTGGCGTCGTCGTGGGGTGCTGGGTCGTGTGCAGGTCGAGTTCGATACAGCGACGCCCAGCCTGTTTGGCGTGGCTGATTTCGTACCGGCCCTGATGGATTACATCAAGGGCTACAGCATTGACCTCAACCTCAAGTCACGACTGGTAGCGGTCGATGGCGAGCGCAAGGTTGCAACCTTCGAGCGCGTTACGGAAGCCGGCACGGAGCGTGTCGAACGCGCATTCGACATGCTGCATGTCGTGCCCCCCCAGACCGCGCCCGATGTCATTCGTTCCTCGTCGCTTGCTGGCGCTGATGGCTTTGTGTCGGTTCATCCGGATACGATGCAGCACACGCAATATGCGAATGTTTTCGCTGTGGGTGACGTGGCCGGCACAAGCAACGCCAAGACGGCTGCCGCTGCGCGCAAACAGGCACCTGTGGTGGTCGAGAACCTGATTGCCCAGCTTTCCGGACGCAAGCCGGATGCGTTGTATGACGGTTACGGCGGCTGTCCGCTGACGGTTGAGCGCGGCAAGATTGTACTGGCCGAGTTCGGCTATGGCGGCAAGCTGCTCCCGACCCTGCCGGGCTGGCTGCTTGATGGCAAGAAGCCCACACGCCTGGCGTGGTTTCTCAAGGAAAAGATCATGCCGCGCCTGTATTGGGATTTCATGCTGAAGGGACGCGAGTTTCTGGTGCGACCCGCCCGCAAGACCGGGGGCTGATCTCAACCAATGCTGTCGACCCCGTTCATGCCTGACGCGTTCATGTGTGCCTCGTCTGTCCCTGCTCTGGCATGCGGGAGTCTGGTTGGTCTGGTTCTGGGCCTTATCGGCGGCGGTGGGTCCATTCTGGCTGTCCCGCTGCTGATCTATGTTGTGGGGGTGCGTAACCCCCATATCGCGATTGGCACGAGCGCTTTTGCTGTCGCGATCAACGCGCTGGCAGGTCTGCTCAGCCATGCGCGTGAGCACACGGTTAAATGGCGCTGCGCCGGTTTCTTCGCGCCTGCCGGGATGATTGGCGCGGCGCTTGGGGCGCAGCTCGGCAAGGCGATGGATGGACAGCGACTTCTGATGCTGTTTGCAGGACTCATGGTGCTTGTCGGGATCGCGATGATCCGTGGCCGTCACGACGAGGGCATACCGGGGGCAGCGTGCAATCGTGACAATGTCTGGAAGGTTGGCCTGTTTGGCCTGTGTACGGGCGGGCTGTCCGGATTTTTTGGTATCGGCGGCGGGTTCCTGATTGTACCGGCACTGATGGCGGCAACGCATATGCCTGTCCTCAATGCCGTGGGCACCTCACTTGTGGCTGTTGCGGCTTTTGGTGTGACGACGTCTGCCAGCTATGCGCTTTCGGGCCTTGTGGACTGGCCTTTGGCCCTGTGGTTCATCATGGGGGGCGTTGTCGGATGCCTGGTGGGGACGAAACTGGCCAGCCGCCTCGGTAAAGGGTCCGGTGCCACGTTGAAACTTCTCTTCGCTGGCCTCATCTTTGTCGTGGCGGCCTATATCGCCTATCGCACACTCTGAAAGCGCAGGCATTTTGTTCTGTGCGCGCCTTCAGAGGGTCTCGCCCCTACCCTGAGGCGCCATGCGGCGTCTTTGAAATATGCCCGGAAAGATGAACCCCCATGAGCGCGCCTGATACCAGACTGACGCAAGACGATATCCTATCGGCAGTGGAGGGGCTGGTGGCGGCCGAAAGCGACATGATCGCGAATATGGCCAATATTGCAGCAGTTCTCTTTGAGGCACTCCCGCGCATCAACTGGGCAGGGTTCTATCTGCGGCGTAAGGGCGAACTGGTTCTGGGGCCGTTTCAGGGGCGTGTAGCCTGTACCCGCATTGCGCTGGGCCGCGGGGTATGTGGCAAGGCTGCCAGCGAACGCAGTATCCAGCGTATCGATGATGTCCACAGCTTCCCCGGGCATATTGCTTGCGATGCGGCATCTGCGTCGGAAATCGTTCTGCCTCTGGTCAGAGACGGTGAATTGCTGGGCGTACTCGACATCGACAGCCCCGAACAGGCGCGTTTTGGCGATGCCGAGCAGGCTGTGCTGGAGCGCGTTGTTACTCTTCTGCTCAAAGCCTGACGCGGGATTGCGCGCGCGGCCTGATCTTGAGGGAAAGGTCATGTGCGCAGTCCGGCAGGGGTATTGCTGAGGATGAGAGAGGCGGGCGAGGGGGCTTTCTATGGCTTTCAGCCGTGGCTCTACCCTGCCGAGAGGGCCAATCCCGATCGTGTGCCTGTCAGCCTCGACCCCGTCACCGCCGCGCCGCTCAGCTGAGGCCATATGAGCGCGGCTGCGGCGGCATCGCATCCTCCTGTTGATTGAACGTCTCCTGCGCTTCCATTCGGATCGCGTGTTGCAAGACAATCGCCATCCGGCTCAGGCGCTCGGACGGTTCCAAACGACAATGGAAATCGGAAAGCTGAAAACAATCCCGCCTTTTGTCTGGCGTGGCACCATGTCCGATCTGTCCTCACCGCTCGCAATCTCCTGCATGAAAAAGGACGCGAGAGCCTCGCGATCTTCTTCGGCAACCTGATCGTTCAGGCGGGATTCCAGACGGTAGCGGCTGGTCTCTCTGTGGTGCAGACCTGCCTCATCACCCAATGCCATGATCTGACTGAGCGTAAGAGCCGTTGTGTGCGAGGGGTCACGCAGTTTCTCGGCATGATCGTATTGGCTCTGGCAGGCTGGAGCGGGTGTCGCATCGATGACGACAATCCGACCGCCGAGACGACAGACACGGATCATTTCTGCAAGGCAGGTTTGCGGTGTCTCCATGTGATGGAAGCTGTAACGCGTCACCACCAGATCAAATTGTGCGTCCTCAAAAGGCAGCGCCATTGCGTTCCCGGTCTGGAAAGAGGCTTTGACGCCCAGCCGATCGGCACGCGCGCTCGCCTGTGCGATCATCGCGGGGGTCAGATCCAACCCGGTCACCTCGGCCCCTGCCTCTGCCAGCGCGCAGCTGACGATGCCGGGCCCACAGGCGACATCCAGCGCCTTCACGGCTGGGCCGGGCGCACAGGCCTTCATGGTCTGGGCCATGCTTTCCGCCTCGGCATGAATGGGGAGGTCAGCGAAAGGGGCTGCCCATCGGGTAAATTGCCGTATGACGGTGGTATTGTGCGGGTCAGGGGCGCCGCCGCTCGGGGGCGGGGTTACAGGCAATGAAGACATGGTGATTTCCTCTCCTTGCCTGACAGGATAGGAGGATTGCTTATGGCCGACTAACGTGCTTCGGCCAGAAAATGACGGGAACCGGCCAGATGAAAATTCTGAGCAGCACAGAGACCATGACTGTTCTGGTCGAAGCAGGCCTCGACAGGCCGCAGCAGAAATCCTTTGCTCTGCGGCAATCCACCGATGCGATTTTCTATGACTGGCACGCGCATTCTTATCACCAGATCATCTGCGCTCGTGCCGGTACCACGCAGATAGAAGGGCCAGACGGGCGCTATCTCCTGCCTGCCGCCCACGCCTTGTGGATTCCAGCCAGGACGCGCCATCGCACCATGATCCGCAATCATGACGGCATGTCCTTCTTTCTTGCGCCGGACGATGCGCAGACTGTTATCGAGGCGATGACGACATTTCCTCTGACACCGATCTTGACCGAGATGATGTTCTACGCGCTGCGCTGGCCGGATGGACCACAATCGGCCGATGCGCTTGCGCAGAGCTTCTTCAATACCCTCGCGCTGCTTTGCCATGAGCGGATCAAGGCAGCGCCTGCCGCTGGGCTCGCCTTGCCCATGCCAAGGCACCCACGATTGATACGGGCTGTCGATGCGGCATTGCTTGACCCGGCATCGGCCACGATGACCCGGATTTGCGCCTGTGCTGCCATGTCGGAGCGCAGTTTCCGGCGCCATTTTCAGGCTGAAACCGGGATGGGCTGGCAAAGCTGGATGACCCAGGCGCGCCTGTTTCATGCGGCCCTGCAACTGGGGCAGGGGCAGCGTGTGACGGATGTTGCCGCAGAGTGCGGTTATGCGTCATTGAGCGCCTTCGCCAAGGCCTTCAATCAACGTTTTGGTCTGACTCCTGCACGGTTCAGGGCACATGCGATGCAAGAACGCTAGGCAGAGTTGCTCAACGGCACGGAGGTAATCCCACCCGGTCCTGCTGAAACAGGTTTCCCGCAGGCGTTTCCGAAGGACGACGACCCTCCGGTGGTGCGTGGGGGAAACTTATGGTCACGGCCTCGCCTGAATCCTGACCGGACCCACTCTAATGTGCCGCGCCCGGTGGTGTGCTCTCGTAGCGGTCCCAGTGCGTGGCGAGGTCGCGCACGACAATGCTGCCAATCTGATAGGCTGCGTTCACCGACGGGATGAAGGCCGAGTAGCCTTTCTCATTGGCTTCGTCCGAGAGAAGCTGCGCGGCCGTCTGGCCCGGTGGGGGCATGTCGAAATTGCTGGCAGTGCGCAGGATGAGCGCGCGTTCGGGATCGACGCGCCCAGCCTTCGCCTGAAGGGCGAGAGCCTGACAGAAGGCCACATCTTCCTCGGCGGTAGTCGCCATCACACCCTGATTATCGGTCCAGTAGCGCACCCAGCGCTCGGCCCAGCGATTCATGAGCTTGCCCACCCAGAAGGTCTCACCCGAAATGGTATCACCCATCATGACAGAAGGCGGCTTTTGCGCTGCGGCATAGCCGTGATAGCGGGCGCGGCTCTGCTTCATGCCCTCGCTGTCGGGCAGGGAAACGGAACGGGTCAGCTCATAGGCCCAGCGGGTGAGACCGGGATTGAGGGTGTAGAGCATATCGCCTGAGAGGGAATGCAGGGGTGGGCGTGGTGTCTCGTCGGGGCGACTGCCCTGTACGGGCGTGAAACCGTCAGGCCAGTCCTTGGGAATTTCACGCGGGTCGATTAGATGGGAGAGCCCGCCATTGATGACGCGGGGTGCCCAGACGGCGGAGCCGATCGTACCAAAATTGGGATCGATCCCCGCGATGCCAGCCAGCACGAAATAGCTGTGGCGCAGGTCGAAACGTGGGTCGAGCAGCAGCGCCGTCATGGCAGAGGCCATATGCTCGGGGCCTTCGCCAGAAGCGATGGCAAGCACCTGCAACTCCGGGTTGTAATGCATGACCTCATGGTCAGTGCCCGGGGCGGGAAGCGTCTGGCTGAGCGGGAATTTCTCGATCCAGTTCTGATATTCGCCCGGTGTGTCGCCCGTGTCCTTGCCGATTTCAAAGGTCGTCACAACCACAACGCGCACAGGGATGGTGGCAGCAGAGGCATGACCCGCGACCAGTGCTGTCGGCCCGGCAGCATGGGCGGGAGCTGCGGTCAGGCCCGCGGGAACACTGCACAGGAAGAGGGAGAGGGCGAGGCGGTGGCGAAGGCCTTTGGGGCGTGTCATCATAGGAAAAGGGGCTCGTGGCTGACGATGTTTTCGAAGGCTGCGAAGTTCTGTTCGAGCTGAAGCTGAAGGCGCGCCTTGGGGCTTTTCTTCAGGAAATCGGCGCAGGCAAAGCTCTGCGGAGCCTTGCACAGGGTGATGACGTGATCTCCGTCCCACAGGCTGGTGCCGGGTATGAAGGCATAGGTCAGGCTGTTGCGCGAGATGGTCTTGAGGTCGGCATAGGTCAGGGGGGTGGTTGAAAGCGCCCTGACATAGGCCTCTGTGAGATTGCTGCGGGACACGCCCTCATCATCGGTCGAGAGCACGACCGGCACATGGGCGCGTCGATACAGCCCCATCGGGTGGGCGGCACCGCTCACCCCGAGGATCTGGTCATTGCTGGTCAGGTTGATTTCCACCGCGACGCGGCGCTGGGCCATTTCACCCAGCAGGCGCACAGCGTCTTTTTCCCATGTGATGTCCACGCCGTGGCCGATACGGTCTGCGCCAGCAATCTCGACAGCATCACGAATATGGCTCTGCAGCCCGGTGACAGGCACCAGCGCGGGGGTGAGTTCGCCAGCGTGGAGACTCAGGCGCACATCGGGATAGAGCGCGCCAAGTTTTGCGAACATCTGCATGTGCAGGGCGTAATCAGCCATTGCCACGGCATCGTCTTCAGGGGCGACGAAGTTCAGGCCGACAAAGCGCGGGTCTTCATGGGCAAGTGCATAACCCGTATCGAGCTGCGCAAACACCTCGGGAGGGGTCATGGTCCTGATGGCCTGAAACAGATAGCGCACCGTCACAGCACAACCCGGATGGGCAGCAGGCGTATCGCATTGCAGGATGTCGCGCGCCTGATGCTCCATCTCATCCGTCTCATGGCGCGCTTCGGCCACGAGGCGGGGGCGTTCATCATGAAGCGCCTCATGGGCGGCATCGAGGTCGAGGTCGTGCAGGGGATGCTGGCCGCCAGCTTTCACCATGCTGCCCAGTGCGGGTGAGATCATCAGTTCCAGATAGACCACGTGATCGGCCGCAGCCTGATCGCGCGCCTGTGCAAGCATGGCGCCCTGGTGGGCCGAAAGCACCGGCGCAAAGCGCCCGAAAGTCGAGAAAAAGTGATCGTGCCCGGAGCGGTCTGCTGGCGTGGGAACGAAATCATGCATCGAAAGAGAATCGATCATGAGCTCGCGCGCGTCCTGTCGGGTGCGAAGCTGGGAAGCGGGCATATCGCCCGGCGTGGCCAGACGGCACTTGGTGGGCAGGATTCGTCCCTGCGCCAGAGAAACGCACAGGCCGTCCTGACCGGCCCAGTCAAGGAAGCTTTCAGCCGGAATGGCACCAGCCAGATGGTTGTGAAGATCGCCCCCCTTGGGAAAGCCGCGCAGAAACACGGTCAGGCGCGCTGGGTCATTACGCAGATGATCGAAAATGCGCGAGGTTGCCTGCGTGTCGGCTGTCTCGGCGCGGGCAGAGGCAGACGAAAAGACGAGCGGAACGGCAAGGGCGAAAGCGGGCAGGATGCGGGGCAACATGCCGCGAAACGTGACGAAACCTTTTGGGTTTTGCAAGCACGCGAACACACGGGATGTCGCTTTTATCGGCATGACGGCAGCACGAGGCTGAGGGAGCCACCCGACAAGGCTTCGAAGAAATCGTCTGAAATCAGGGATGTCTGTGCGGGATCAGTCGATTTGCAGCAGGCTGCACCGGAACAGGGCCCGGACAGAAGCCGGGAGGCACCCTGCCTGCTGCACGGGGCAGAAGAGGCAGGAGATGCCTGGGTGCCGGATCGGGCGGCGTCGAGACGCTACCCATGACATCCGGCACGGTAGAGCGGCTTACTTGCCGGCCAGAGCGTCCTTGACGTTCTTGGCGGGGGAGTAGCTGAGCTTCTTGGACGCTGCGATCTCGATCGTCTCGCCGGTCTTGGGGTTACGGCCCTGACGTGCTGCGGTCGAACGGACCTGGAACTTGCCGAAGCCCGGGATGGACACTTCGTCGCCCTTGGTGGCGGCTTCGATGATGCTGGCCCAGACGGTGTCGAGGGCGGTCTTGGCGTCGGCCTTGGTGCCACCGGTAGCAGCGGCGATGCGGTCGATCAGATCAGTGGACTTCATAGTGATCCTCTTGCGTTTGAAATGGCCGTGGAGCCTTAGGCGCAGTTCGATGAGAGAACAAGGCAGGAAATGCAATATTCCTGATTGTTCTCTGCCGTCGAATCTTTCAATCATACAAGAGTTTCCGGAAATGGCGAAGGGGCCGCCCTCGTTCAATCAACCAGTTTTCACCTTTGAGGGGGGGTAATCCATGCGTCAGACGATACGCTTCTATCTGGGGGAACGCCTCGTCAGCCTGAGTGATATTGCCCCCGACACAACCTTGCTGGACTGGCTGCGCCATGAGGGGCGTACCGGTACGAAGGAAGGATGCAACGAGGGCGATTGCGGGGCCTGCATGGTGATCGTGGCGCGGCTGCGTCAGGGCAGGCTTGCGGTGAAGGCCGTCAATGCCTGCATCCAGCTGCTGCCCATGCTGGACGGTGCCGCTGTTTTTACAATCGAGGATATCGGGACACCGGGAGCGCTCCACCCCGTGCAGGAGGCTATGGTAGCCCTCAACGGCGCCCAGTGCGGCTTCTGCACGCCGGGTTTTGTGATGTCGATGGTGGCCTATCGTCAGGCCGAAGGCGCATCGGATGACGATGCCGCGATCGATGCCGCGCTTTCGGGCAATCTGTGTCGCTGCACGGGTTACGCGCCCATCGTCAAGGCAATGAAGCAGGCGCTTCTGGCCCCTCCTGCCGCCTTCGAGCAGAGGGTGGCAGAGATGACAGAGCGCCTCCACGCGTTGGCAGACGGTCAGGATGTGCTGATCGAGCATGAGGGCAGCAGTCTTTTCGTGCCCGCCACGGCGGAATCCCTGGCGCAACGGCTGACCTCGTTCCCGGATACAGTGATCGTGGCCGGGGCGACGGATGTGGGGCTCTGGGTGACCAAAGCCATGCGCCCTCTGCCGCGCGTCGCGTTCATCGGGCAATGCGCGGATCTGTTGCGTCTGGAGACGGGCGCCCAAGGCCCCTATGCCAAGGGTTTTTATGTGGGCGCCGCCGTCACCTACGAGGAGGCGCGCGAGGCGCTCTCGCGGATTCTACCCGATTTTGGCGTGCTGATTGGTCGAATCGGTTCCACACCGATCCGGAACAGCGCGACGCTCTGCGGCAATATTGCCAATGGTTCACCGATTGGCGATGGGCCACCCGCGCTGATTGCCGCCGGGGCAATCCTGCATCTGCATTGCGGCGATGAGAGACGGGATATGCCGCTTGAGGCGTTCTTTCTGGCCTATGGCAAGCAGGACCGCCGACCGGGCGAGTTTGTCGAGGGTGTGAGCGTACCAGCACCGCTGCCGGCAACATTCTATCGTAGCTACAAGATATCCAAACGCTTCGATCAGGATATCTCTGCGGTTCTGGGCGCGTTCGCCCTGCGATGCGACGCGCAGGGGCGTGTAATCGATGTGCGACTGGCTTTTGGTGGCATGGCAGCCATACCATGCCGCGCCCATCATGCCGAAAAGGCCCTGATGGGTTCCCTGTGGAACGAGGACGCTCTGGAAGCCGCCCGCGAGGCCCTGTCGCTGGATTTCAAACCGCTGAGCGATATGCGCGCCAGTGCCTGGTATCGCCAGACGGTCGCTGCCAATCTTCTGACGCGGTTTTTCGAAGAGAGTCGGGGTGAGACCATGCGTCTCGCCAAGGCAGGGAGCCTGGCCCATGTCTGATGTTCAGGGTCTCATGGACACGCCAATCGCCGGGTCAGGCAAACACTCTGCCGCCGAAGGCGCAGGCCCGGGTTCGATGAAGCATGAAAGCGCCATTCTGCATGTGACCGGGCAGGCGCAGTATATCGACGACCTCCCCGAGCCCAAGGGGCTGCTGCATGTCGTGGCGGGGCTGAGCGAAAAGGCCCATGCCCGTCTTGTGTCGGTCGATCTGTCAGCGGTGCGCGATTATCCGGGTGTGGTGCGCGTCATAACGGCGGCAGACATACCGGGAGACAATCAGACCAGCCCGGTTCACGCCAATGACGAGCCCCTGCTGGCGGTGGATCTGGTTCAGCATGTTGGTCAGCCCATCTTTGCCGTGGTGGCGACTGATCGTGCCATTGCACGCCGTGCGGTGCGTCTGGCGCGTATCGACTATGATGAACTGCCAGCACTGCTCGATATCGACGCTGCGCGGGCCAATGGAAGCCCTCTGGTCTGGCGCCCGCTGACGATGGAGCGCGGTGTCGTTGGTCCCGCTCTGGAAAGCGCACCGTGCAGGTTGAATGGCTGCGTGACGATTGGCGGGCAGGAGCATTTCTATCTCGAGGGGCAGGTGGCTCTGGCGCAGCCGGGTGAGGCTGGCGAGATGCGGGTCTGGTCCTCCACCCAGCACCCCTCTGAAACGCAGCATCTCGTGGCAAGCGTTCTGGGCCGCCCTCACCACTTGGTCACAACTGAGATCCGCCGCATGGGGGGCGGGTTTGGTGGCAAGGAGTCTCAGGCCAATGGATGCGCCTGCCTGGCTGCGCTTGCGGCAGAGCTGACCGGCCAGGCGGCCAAGATGCGCCTTGATCGTGATGATGACATGATGATTACGGGCAAGCGTCACGATTTTCAGGTGCGATACGATGTCGGCTTTACCAGCCAGGGTGATATTCTTGCCGTGGATATGGTACTGGCGGCCCGTTGTGGCTGGTCAGCTGATCTCTCAGGGCCGGTGACGGACCGCGCCCTGTTTCACGCTGATAACGCCTATTATTACCCCGATGTGCGTTTCCGCTCACAGGCACTCAAGACCAACACGCAGTCCAATACGGCTTTTCGCGGGTTTGGCGGCCCGCAGGGGATCGTGGCTGCCGAGCGTGTGATTGAGGAAATCGCGTTTGCCACCGGGCAGGACCCGCTCGATATCCGTCTGCGCAACGTCTATGGCACTGGTGAGCGCAATCTGACGCCCTACCATATGGTCGTTGAGGACTCGATCAGCGATCTCGTCATGACGCAGCTGGCAGAGCGCTGCGATTATCGTCGTCGCAAGGCGGCCCTCAGAGCGTTCAATGCAACCAGCCGCACGCTGCGCAAGGGGATCGCCCTGGTGCCAGTGAAGTTCGGCATCTCGTTCACGGCAACGCATTACAATCAGGCGGGTGCTCTGGTTCATGTCTATACCGACGGGTCGGTGCAGGTGAATCACGGTGGGACCGAAATGGGGCAGGGTCTGCACACCAAGATGGTGCAGATCGTCATGCAGGAATTTGCTCTGCCTGCTGACTCAGTGCGCATCACCGCCACGACGACCGGCAAGGTGCCCAACACGTCTGCCACGGCGGCATCATCTGGCGCAGATCTGAACGGTATGGCGGTGCTCGATGCTGTAAGCCAGATCAAGGGCCGCATGATCGCGTTTGCTGCTGAAAAATGGCAGGTTGCGCCCGAGGCGATTTCTTTTACGCCCGAGGGTGTCAGCATCGGGCAGGAATGTGTCAGCTTTCGTGATCTGGTGTGGCAGGTCTATTTCGCCCGTATCTCGCTGTCAGCCAACGGATTTTACAAAACGCCCAAGATTTCGTGGGATGCCGCCACGGGGCGCGGGCGACCATTCTACTATTTCGCCTATGGTGCGGCCTGCGCTGAAGTCACGCTTGACCTGCTGACAGGTGAGAACACGATAGACCGTGTGGATATTCTTCATGACGCGGGGCAATCCCTCAATCCGGCCATTGATATCGGCCAGATCGAGGGGGCTTTCGTTCAGGGAGCGGGATGGCTCACCACGGAAGAACTGGTCTGGGACGAGAAGGGGCGCCTGCGCACCCACGCGCCAAGCACCTATAAGATTCCAGCCTGCTCGGACCGACCGCATATCTTCAACGTGATGCTGCTGGAAGATGCCCCCAACCGTGAGGAGACGATCTACCGCTCGAAGGCCGTGGGCGAGCCTCCTCTGGTCCATGGCGTTGCGGTTTTGCATGCGCTGTCCGACGCGATTGCCAGCCTGGGCGATTACCGGCACTGTCCGGGGCTGGATGCACCCGCGACACCCGAGCGGCTGTTGCGCACCATCATGGCCATGACGTCATCTGTCGCCCAATCGTCCGCCATCCGGCCGTCATCTGCTGCCGTGGACGCCCCGACGGGAGAGAGCGTCTGATCGACCTTGACCTGATCCGGCGCTGGCAACGCGAGGCGGTTGCCGTGCTCCGGATCCTCGTGGCCGACGCTGCGGGCTCGACCCCGCGTGAGGCCGGGGCATTCATGTTGGTGTCCCACAACGCCCAGACAGGCACAATCGGTGGTGGAACGCTGGAATGGGAATGTCTGGCCCAGGCGCGCCGGATTCTGAGCGGTGCCACCCTTGCGCAGGAACACCGCTATCGTCTCGGACCCGAGGCCGATCAATGCTGTGGCGGGGCCGTGACGATACGCTACGAACCGGTTTTCGATCTCGATCATGAATTGTCCTGCCTCGAGGCGGAACAGGCGTCATGGCCTGTGGTGAGCCTGTTTGGCGCAGGCCATGTTGGCCGCGCTCTTGTCCGTGCGCTTTCCCCTCTGCCTCTGGCCTTGCGCTGGATTGATTCACGAGCCGATGAATTCGGGCTCGTGCCCGAGGGGGTGACAGTGAGCGTGACGCAGGATTGGGAGGCCGAACTCGCCTTGCTGCGCCCCGGTGATGGTGTGGTGATCATGACGCCCAGCCATACGCTGGATGCACTCATCACGGCTGCCGCCCTCGATCGTGCCGATCTGGCCTATGTCGGCCTGATTGGCTCGCGCACCAAGCGACGCCGGTTCGAGGCCGGATTTCGTGCGCTGGGGATGGCACAGCACAGGATTGATGCGCTGGTCTGTCCTATCGGGCATCACGACGGTCCGTACAGGATCCGTGACAAGCGTCCTTCGGTCATCGCTGCCCTCGTTGCGGCGGAGCTGGTCGTCAAACTCGTTCATGGTGACCAGGCGAGCGATGGGAGTGGTTCGTCATAAGCAACGGAACGGCGGGAGGCCGGCCATTGCCAGCCCACTGGCCCGACAAGCTGTGATCGGCCATCTGGCAACATCTGCGCGGCCTGGCCCGTTGAACGCACATCAGTAACTTGTACCAAAGGAGACATTCATGACCGGCCCTGGCCCCATACGCGGCGTATTATTCGATATGGACGGGCTTCTGCTCGATAGCGAAACCCTGTCTCTCGATGCCTTTACCCTCGGCGCGCGTGATCTGGGCTATGACATGGATCATGAATTTGCGTGCCAGATGATCGGCCTGCCCGGTGATGCCTGTGCCCAGCTGGTGATTGACAGCTTTGGCCCCGACATTGATCTGGCTGCATTGTTCAGGAGGCAGAATATCCGGCTGCATGAACTGGTTCAGGCAGGTAAACTCGTGCTGAAAAAGGGCGTGCTTCCGTTGCTGGAAATGCTCGATGCCCGCCAGCTGCCTCGCGCCATTGCCACATCCTCGGGGCGTGAGCGTACCGAGGCGCATCTGCGCCATGTGGGGATCTATGACCGGTTCGATGCCATCATCACGCGTGACGATGTGACGCGCGGCAAGCCTGACCCGGAGCCCTATCTGCGCGCCGCTGAGGCGATTGGGGTCGAGCCTGCCTATTGTCTGGCACTCGAGGATTCCCACAACGGTGCCCGCGCGGCCCATGCTGCCGGGATAAGGGTTATTGTTGTGCCTGACCTGATGGCCCCGAATGAGGAAATCACGGAGAAGGCCCACGCAATCATGAATGATCTTCATGAGGTGCGCGACTTCATCGATCGCGCAGGCTGATTCTTCGCAGTGGAAGGGGCGGGCGAGGGATACTTACCTGTCCCTTGTCTGCCGTATCCGATTGAAGCTTGTCAGGGGGAGCGCGTTGCCCCCTCAGCCGCTTCTAGTGACAGCCACCGCCCTTGCAGCCGGAGCATCCCCCGCAGGACTTGCCCTCCTTGGGTGTCGGGGCACCTGCCGCGTGAGGGACATGCAGGCCAAGTGCGCTTTTGATGCGGCGCGCATGGGCAGGAAACAGCTGGTTCAGCCAGAAAACCACGGCGACCACGATAACGGCGATGACGATGAGAGTCTGGATCATGGGCCTTATCCGCTAAGGGCGACAGTCACGTGATAGGTAAGAAACGACGCGAGATAAGCAAGGCCGAAAAGATAGGCCGCAGCACCGGCGACGACTTTCCATGAACGCGTCTCACGCCGCATGACTGCGAGGGTGGAGATGCATTGCGGGGCATAGACATACCATGCCAGCAGCGAAAATGCCGTGGCCATGCTCCAATGGGCGCTGAGTAACGGCAGCAGGGCACTTGCTGCACTGTCTTCATTGGCACCCAGCGCATAGACGGTGGCCAGCGCACTCACCGCCACCTCGCGCGCAGCCAGGCCAGGTATGAGCGAGACGCAGATCTGCCAGTTGAAACCGAGCGGGGCGAAAATCGGTAGCATCCAGTGCCCGATATGGCCAGCGAGGCTGTAATCGATGGCGGCCCCGGTGGCATTGGCGGGCGGGGCAGGGAAGCTTGAGAGCGCCCAGAGAAGCACGTTCAGGGAGACAATGATCGTGCCTACGCGGGAGAGGAACATCACCGCACGCTGCCATAGGCCCAGGGCCACGCTTTTCAGATTGGGCGAGCGATAGGGGGGCAGCTCGAGCATCAACGGATGCTCATCGGATGCCACACCGCGTGTCATGAGACGCGCGGCAACAATACCGCTGAGAATGGCCACAAGGTAGAGCGCAAACAGCACAAGGCCTTGAAGGCCGAGAAAGCCAAGAACCGTTCGATGCGGCACGAAAGCGCCGATCAGAAGTGTGTAGACCGGCAGGCGCGCTGAACAGGTCATGAGAGGCGCGATCAGGATTGTCACCAGACGGTCGCGCGGGTTCTGTATCGTACGCGCTGCCATGATGCCCGGAATGGCGCAGGCAAAGCTGGAAAGCAGCGGAATGAAGGAGCGTCCACTCAACCCGGCCAGAGCCATTACGCGGTCGAGCAGGAAAGCGGCTCTTGGCAGATAGCCGGTCTCTTCCAGGGTCAGGATCCAGAGGAACAGGATCAGGATCTGGGGGAGAAAAACGATGACGGTTCCTGCCCCGGCAAAAATACCATCCGCCAAAAGGCTGCGTAAAAGCCCGGGCGGCAGGGGTGAGACCACCATCTGTCCCAGAGAGGCGATGCCGGCTTCCAGCGCATCCATGAGCGGCTGTGCCCAGGCAAAGACCGTCTGGAACATGAAAAACAGCACGACCAGCAGAATGATCGGCCCCCAGACGGGATGCAGGAACCAGCGGTCGAGCCTGTCAGCCAGCCGGTCGCCACGCAAACTCCCTTCATTGGTGTAACGGGCGATAAGCTCGCCCGCCCGGGCATGCAGGTCGATCTCTTTGCCGGGTGTGGGCGGGGTCAGGGTCTCGGTCAGATCCAGTGCCGCAAGAAGATGGCTCACACCGCTCTTGCGCAGGCTGATGGTCGGGATGATGGGCAGATCGAGCGCTGCCGCGAGGCCCGGTACGTCGATTTTCAGCCCGAGACGCTCGGCCTCATCCATCATGTTGAGCACGACCAGCATGGGGCGGCCCAGCTGCATGAGTTCGAGCAGAAAGCGCAGATGCAGCCGCAGATTGCTGGCTGAGACGACGCAGATGATCAGGTCGGGCTGTTTTTCGGAAGGGTGACGACCCATGCAGACATCACGCGTGACATCCTCATCCGGGCTGGTGGCACTTAGGCTGTAGGCGCCCGGCAGATCGAGCAGGCGTACCGACCGGCCATTGGGGGTCGTGAAATACCCTTCCTTGCGCTCGACCGTGACGCCTGCGTAATTCGCGACCTTCTGTTTGCTGCCGGTCAGCTGGTTGAACAGCGAGGTCTTGCCGCAATTGGGATTGCCGACGAGGGCGGCACGCAACGGAGCGGTCTCCGTTACGGTCGAGGTCACGGCATCCATCAGGGATCAGTGGTCGCGCTTGAGCGAGACGCGTGCAGCTTCGCCACGACGCAGGGCGAAGCAGGTGGAACCAAGACGAACGGCAATGGGGTCATGGCCGACCGGGCCGGTGGCGACGATCTCGACAGGTGCGCCCGGAATGAAGCCAAGCTCCCCAAGGCGCAGGGCGATCGGGTCATTTTCCGTGCGGGAAACGACCTGACTGATCACCGCGTGGGCGCCTTTGGGAAGGGAGTCGAGAGTCATGGGTCAATACACCTGTAATCTGGGGCGAGACGCCCTGAGAACGCTTCTCAATTGCCTAGATAGTCCTTCATGTTTTCTTAGGGAAGGGGGAAGGGGTGAAATCCTTTGATACGAGCGTGACATCGGCCTCTGTCCCGGCAATGACATGACGTGCGGCGTTGATGACTCTGACGAGTGCCGCGCGGGCCTGCGGGTTGTTTCGCCAGCAAGTGCTACCAAGCTGATGGGCTATAGTGTGGCAGAGCTCATCCGCAGAGGCGAGCGAGCGCGTAGAAAATTTTGTTATTCCGGCGTCCTTGAGGCGTTTTATTGCGGCGGGTCTAACAATTATTCACGATATCAATATATAGTGTTCACAAATGGCAAAACGCTCGGTATTATCGATGAAGCAACTATTTATAATTTCGTAATCATGTTATGATTAATATTTTAACTCATAAAATCAATAAGTAATCTCATCAAATTTTTTCCAAGTATTGCTAAAATTCTTCAATCTATTGATCTCGCTATTTTGATCGGGTTTCGTGGTTGATTCCGCATGAGGCAGAGCCTAACTGAATACCAAATGAGTTCGTCCAAGCGGGGCGAAATATAAAGTCACAATTCAGCCTGTATCGAGCACGCGAAATGTCTACAGATAACTCACGACCTATTCATGACGTCCTGATCATAGGTGCGGGTCTGGCTGGCCTTACTCTAGCTAAACAATTGCTTGACCGTGACTCATCGCTCGATATCTGCATCGTGCATAATCGCCGGTTTCCCTACCCGGAACGTATCCACAAAGTCGGTGAGTCGACGATCGAAATCGGTGCCTATTACTTGGCTGATACGATCGGATGCTCTGATCATTTGCAACGAGGCCATGTGCGCAAAATGGCGATGCGTTTTATCGAGACGCAGGGGAGTGCTCATGACGGGACATACAGGGAGGTCGGTATAGATAAGTACCCTGAGCATCATACATTCCAACTCGATCGTGGAAAAATCGAGAATCATATACGCGGCCTGGTTGGTGATCGGGTTACATTGATTGAACACTCGCGTGTGCTCGATATCGACAAAGTCGAGGACGGTCATCTCATCTCTGTTCGCGACCATGAAGGCGTTGTGAGTAAGCGCAAGACGCGCTGGGTGGTTGACGCATCAGGGCGAGGACGCGTCCTGATGAAGAAATTTGGTCTCCAGAGAGAGTCGGCGCTAAATCGTTCGGCGGTCTGGTTCAGAGTGGCAGGTAAAATCGATATCAATGAGTTTCTGAACGAACAAGGTGAGAATAATCCGTTCCGTTTCAGTGAAGAGCGCGGCCACAGCACGACCCATTTAACCGGGAAAGGATACTGGGTCTGGATTATACCCATCAGTGGCGAAACGACTAGCGTCGGTATTGTATTTGATAATGAAGTTCATAGTCTGGCGGACGTGAGTTCATATCAATTGGCCTGTGAGTGGTTCAGGAAATACGAACCGTCATTTCTTCGCTACCTAGAAATGAAAAACTTCCCGGTTATTGATTTTGTTATGTCTAAAAATTATTCTTATCTGTCCAGTAAGTTTATATCCAGCGATGGTTGGGCGCTCACCGGTGAGGCCGGCGGTTTTGTGGATCCCTTATATTCCAATGGTACCGATTTCATTGCGATTTCCAACACCATGATCACCAATGCGATCACGCGCCCGAATGGCGAAAGGCAAATCGATCTGATAAACAAGGTATTGACCGAGACATACGAAAATTTCATTGAGACGCATAGAGGGGCGTTGCTCAATTTTGGAGACTGGAATTACGTATTTGTAAAAACAAGCTGGGATACTTGTTTTTACTTCATGTTCCTTCCAGTGCTGTATCTCAATGGAAAAGTCGATGAGCTGGATTTCTTCGATACATATATGAGTGATCTAGCCGAGTTTTATAATCTTCACAGGAGAGTTACTGATTATCTGCGTAAACCGGGTGCGTTACAGCATCTTCGAGACCTACCTAGATTTATAAATTTGGCAGGGTCAATGGTGCAATACGCGCATGCTTGCATGATCCTGCCCGATAAATCTGACGAGGTCGTATTGGCGCGACTCCGTGAAAACGTGAAGATTCTCGGGCAACTTGCTGATGCCATCACCGTGCATGGGGATTTTGAGAAGCAATTTCGTGATTTGCCCAACCACCTCCCGTGCCCTTGGCTTTTACCCAATGAGCACTCTGGGGGCGTCACGCTGTAAGCAAAATTGCCATCCCTCTTTTGCGGATCCGCTTTGATAGCTCGATATCGTAGAATGTGCTGTAAGGGCATCAATATTTAGTTCTGGAAAAAAGGGGAGATGATGCTCGGTAAACTCACTGCACGAATCATGCAGGGGGCGGGGGCAGAGCCAGCCGATCTCGTCATACGCAATGTAAGGCTGTTCGATCTGGTCACGGGTGACCTGCTGCCGACCGATATCGCGATCTGCGGTGATCGTGTCGTGGGTATTCTCGATACCTATGAAGGGGTACGTGAGATCGATGGGCAGGGACGCATTGCCGTTCCGGGTTTTATCGATACGCATCTGCATGTTGAATCGTCGTTGATCACGCCATTCGAGTTTGATCGCTGTGTGCTGCCCTATGGCGTGACAACGGCGATCTGCGATCCGCATGAAATGGCGAATGTGCTGGGCGGCGACGCCTTCGCGTATTTTCTCGAATGCGCTACCCGCACCGTGATGGATCTGCGCGTCAATCTGTCGAGCTGCGTGCCAGCCACACCGTTCGAAACCTCGGGGGCTGTTCTCGATGCGGATGCCCTCACGCACTACCGGTCCCATCCCAAGGTGATCGGGCTCGCTGAATTCATGAATTTCCCGGGCGTGCTTTCATGCCAGCCCAATTGCATCGACAAGCTCGTGGCTTTTGCGGGTGAGCATATCGACGGTCATGCGCCTCTTTTGCGTGGGCGCAAACTCAACGGCTATCTGTCTGCTGGTATTCTGACGGACCATGAGGCCACGCTGGCTGATGAGGCACTGGAGAAGATCCGCAAGGGTATAACCATCCTCATCCGCGAGGGGTCGGTTTGCAAGGATCTGGCAGCGCTGGCGCCTCTGCTAACCCCTGAGACCTCGCAGTTTTTCGCTTTCTGCACCGATGACCGCAATCCGCTCGAAATTGCACATGAAGGCCATATCGACTTCCTTATACGCAAGGCCATTGCGCTTGGCGTCGCCCCGCTCGCGGCCTACCGCGCGGCGTCCCTTTCGGCGGCGCGTGCTTTCGGCTTGCGCGATCGCGGGCAGATTGCTCCGGGACAGCGTGCCGATATCGTTCTGCTTGATGACCTCGAGACCTGTCAGGTCGCACGGGTCTTTTCGGCGGGGCGTCTGGTTGACGAGGCGTTGTTTGCAGCGCGTGAGACAATCGACCCACAGGGATATGGCACGATGCGCCTCGCCGCGCCGATCACTGCCGAAGATCTGGTTATCGCTGCACCGGGGGAAAACAGGCCTGTCATCGGTATCGTGCCGGGGCAGATCATAACGGACTTCCTGCATTTCGATCTGCCCGTGCAGGGTGGGGCGGTTCAGCCGGATCCGGCACGTGATATCGCGAAGATCTGTGTCATCGCGCGGCATGGCAAGAATGACAATATCGGCCGCGGCTTCGTCAAAGGCTTTGGCCTGAGCACCGGGGCGCTCGCCTCATCGGTGGGACATGACAGCCATAATCTCTGTGTCGTTGGGATGAATGACAGCGATATGGCGCTGGCTGTTGCGCGACTGGCCGAACTCGGTGGTGGCTTCGTGGCGGTCAGGGAGGGTCATGTCGTGGCTGAATTGTCCCTGCCATTGGCTGGACTTATGAGCGACAGACCCTTCGAGGTCGTACGGGCCGATCTGGAAAAACTGCGTGCGGCAGTCGGCGCCATGGGGGGCACGCTGGAGGAGCCCTTCCTGCAACTGGCGTTCCTGCCGCTGCCGGTCATTCCCCATCTCAAGATCACAGATCTCGGGATGATCGATGTGGATACCATGTCACTGCTATCCTGAACGTCGGACAAACAAGGTTGATCAGGGCTGCGCCGGCGTGCACCGGCGCAGCCTCTTGCTCAGAAGTTGGTGGTGAACTGGCCGCCAATCACAGCGGCGTCGTTGAATGTGGTTGTGGCACCGGGATGCTGAAGATACTGGAAGTCAAACTGCAGCGCCGTAGCCCGTGCCAGATGCACGCTGTAGAAAGCTTCCCAGACCTGTTCCCAGTTCTGCACGCCGTAAACGTTGCCCCACTGATTGGACACGAAAGGCAGCCCCAGAGCGACTGAGGATTCCTGCTGCAAGCGCACCGAGCGGCTCATGTTCATATGCTGGAACATGACACCGATCTGGTCGAGCGGGCGATGCCACGGCGTGCCGCTTTGAAGGAGGCCAATCCATTCATGGTCTCGCATGGCCACCACATTGCCCTGGGCGTAACCAACACCGCCGATCACGATCAGACCATCGGCCAAGCCTTTACCACTGCGCATGAGCATCTGGTCGAACATGAACCAGCTGGACCACATACCCGATTGCTGGCGCGCGCCCAGGCCGCTGGCCTGATAGGAGCCGCCGTAACGATCCTCATAAAGATGCGGGTAGCGTGAATTGTCGTAATAAAACCCGACCTTGTAGTGACCCAGCAGCTTGTCCTTGCCGAAAGCGGGATCCCAGCCAGCTTCGAACTGAGAGCTGAGCTTGCCCAGACCATCCTGGGCAAGGGCCCATCCTGATACACCGCCATTGAAGGCGTGCGGGCTGACGGCAAACAACCCGCCCATAAGATAGGTGCGCTCCGTCGGGCGCACGCGCAGCACGGCGCCAATATTGGCAGAGGGCCAGTCGCGTCCGCCCGGCGCATATTTGCCCGGCGCAAAATTGCCGCACACGCTGACATTCATGAAGTTACAGGCAAGTGCATCAAAGTCGAAAAACGTCCCGGTAGGGATCACACCGGCGGAAAGAATGACTCTGTCATGCAAAAAGGTCTTGTCAGCGTACATCGAGACAAGATGGGCGACGACATTGCCGCGCGCGCCGTAGATCTGCTCGGGGTTGGAGACATAATCGCCCAGCGAGTAGCTGAAATTGCGGCCATGACCGTTCACGACCAGCATATGTGTCCAGAATCCCTTGAACCCTGCCAGCTTCTGCCAGTCGATGTCGAGTTCGGCTGCAACCTGACCGGCAAAGACATTATCACGCGTACGCCCACCCGTGAGATTGCCCATATATTCCTCGTTAAGCGCTATGTTGAGGAAGATACCGCGCTTTTGCATCCAGCTTTGCGCCCCGCCCCAGTCACCCAGAAGATGCGGATTACCATAGAGGGAAGGAACAAGGGGCCCGATGGGCACAGCGCCCTGACCGGCAATGGGAAAACCCATCGCAACGTAATCGTCGCTCTCGAGGGTCTTGGCCGTCTGCGCCTGAGCGTGAACCTGTGTGGCCGAGACCGCACCGCAGGCGAGCGTCAGTGACAGGGCGAGAGAGGCTCGCCATCGCCTTGCGGGACGTCTTTTATGGCCCGCAGAGGGGCACGCGCCAGATGGGCTGGAAGGGGTGTGCGGGATCAGTTCTGTTCTGCTCATCACTCTGACTGGTCTGAGTTGGCCGCTGCCTTCAAGCGGCAGCGTGATTGCACAAGGCATTAACAGAAAGACATGTTCGCGCAACACCAAGAAAAAATACAAGATTTCGTGTGATATTGTTACAAACCCGTGAGAGGATTGAGGGATTTCTCACGCCTGTCCCCATCTCCACTCATGCCTCGTAGGTTTTGCGTCCGCCAACCCAGATCTCCCGCATGGTAAGCGCGGCATCCATCACCACCATATCGGACAGCTTTTCGCAGTCGAGCGTGCCACGGTCGTGAAGGCCGAGATAACGCGCCGGGTTGCTGCTCACCAGTGCGCTCGCCTCGGGCAGGGAGGCCCCATGAGCCACGGCGTTGCGCAAGGCCTGATCGAGCGTCAGCACGCTGCCGGCCAGCGAACCGTTTGGCAGGCGGACCACGCCATCCTTGATGACCACATCCTGACCACCTAGTGAACTCGGACCATCAGGCTGACCCGCGCCACGCATGGCATCGGTCACGAAAACCAGACGATCGCGCATGACGCGTGAGGCAAGCCGGAAATTGGCCGGATGCACGTGATGCGTGTCGAAAATCATTTCCGCATAGCTGGCGTCATGACACATCAAGGCGGTGACCGGGCCCGGATGGCGGCCCTCCACAGGCGACATGGCATTGAACAGATGGGTCCCGCCGCCGACCCCGCCTGCCGTACAGATACGGCAAAGGGCGGTCACGCTCGTTTCGTAATCTGCCGTGGTATGGCCGAGACTGACACGGATACCAGCAGCAGCGAGGCGATCTATGGCCTCATCGGCGTGCTCTATCTCGGGTGCAAGAGTCACCACGCGCACGCATCGGGCTGCCAGCACATCATCGAGCTTGTCGGAGGTGGGGGCGATGGTGAAAGGCGGCTGAGCCCCGAGCTTGTGAGGGCTGACAAAAGGGCCCTCCAGATGGACACCATGGATGCGTGGCTCATCGGAACCGGGATTTTCCATGATGCCGGCCACATCATGCAGTGCGCGCATCACATCGTCCCAGGGACGGGTGATTGTGGTTGGCAGGATTGTGGTCGTGCCATGCTGCATATGAAATCGTGCGAGCGTTCTAATGGCCTCGGGGCCATCCATCGTGTCAGCGCCGCCCCCGCCATGTACGTGCCCATCAATGAAGCCGGGCAGGATGTAACGATCGGTCGCCCCGGTAGCCGGCTCGATGGATCGGATCACATCATCGAAGGAAATGGTACCGGGCATGATACGATCTGGCAGGACGATCTGTCCGGTAAGCTGAGTAAGCACGATCCTATTCTCCCTGTGAGAGCCCGACGCGGCCATAGCGGCGGGCGTATCCGAGAATGATGAGATAGGCCGGAATGACGATCATGGCGAACATGCCCTGAAAGCCGAAGACCGGTTTAAGCCAGACATAGAACTGGGGCACGACCGCACCGCCGCTATACGACATGACCATGATGGCCGAGGCCATGGCCGTGAGATGACCGGCGCCACGTATGGCAATCGGGAAAAGGGTGGGCATGATCATGGCATTGGTCACACCCAGCAGTGCGACGCAGAAAACGGAGGTATAGCCTTGGGTCAGTACCGCCAGAACGGTAAGCACACAGCCGGCAAGGCAGGATAGCTGCACATAGACTTCCTGCCGTATGAACCGCGGTACGATGATGAAGCCCATGATATAGCCGACCAGCATCCCCGTCAGCGTCAGGGCCGTGAAGAATTTGGTCTCATCCAGAGGCAGGCCAAAGCTTTGCCCATAGGTGCCAATCGCATCGCCCGCCATTACTTCGATGCCGACATAAAGGAACATCGCAATGAAACCGAATACCAGATGCGGCTTGAAGAAGCTCGGGCTTGCGCCGTCGCCTGTCTGGATCGGGGGGGCCTCGAGATTGGGGAGGGGGGCGAAAGCCACGATGGCGGCAATAATCACCAGAATGCCGGCCATACCCAAATAGGGTAGATAAAGCGCCTGCACGAAATTGTTGAGCAAGGCTTCACGGACAGCAGGGTCGGTAGCAGATTGAGCTTTCTCTGCGACGGCACCGATATTGCGCATGACCAGGAGGCCAAGCACCAGAGGCGCTAATATCCCTGCGGTCTTGTTGCAGATTCCCATGATCGAGATGCGTTGTGCCGCGCGATCGGCAGGCCCTAGCAGGCTGACCAGCGGGTTGATTACCACCTGCATGAGCGAAATACCCGCCCCGAGGATCAAGAGGCCAGTCAGAGCACCCGGATAGATTCGCCACGCGACAAATTGTCCGAAAACCGCGACGCCAAGAGCCGAGACGAGCACCGAAAGGGTAAGCCCTGTCTTGAGGCCGAGGCGCTGGGCGATCAACGACGTTGGAATGGAGAACAGGAAAAAGGAAAAATAAAACGCTAGCGGAATGAAAAAGCTGCTGAACTCGCTCAGCGAGAAGGCCACGCGTACAAACGAGATGAGCGGACCGTTGAGCCAGGTGACGAATCCCATGGCGAAGAAAATCAGCGCAGCGATAGCCAGGGCGCTGTAGCCATAAGGGCCAACCAGCCGGTTATCATGTGAAGTGAGTTGGGACATTTTTCGGTAGATCCTCAACTTGAACGAGAAACTATTTATTTTACAAAATGAACTATGCGGATTATAGGTAAGATGCGCCAATCTAGCCAGCATCATTTGCAAGTTTCGGTTTCACAATAATCGGAAGTGCGCGAAGGCGCTGAATCTCTCGCCCCTCCTGTTGGGCGCCCACGGGCAGGAGAATGGAGCTGGCTCTGCGTCGGTGGGGCTGAGGAAATTCAGACTTGAGGATGACGCGTCAGGCAGGTCCAAGGTATCGCGATCCAGGCGTCGTCACGAGGTCTCACTCGGGAGCTGTATTGCCTGCGTGCGATAACCAGGAGGACATGGGCGATCGGGTCGGCGAAACAGGGCGATTCGGGCTGGTTACCGCGATTTTGCTCACCATATTCATGAATGGCAGTGGGACGCATGGCTGAACGCTGTGCGGCTCCATCACATCGTACCGATATGCCCTCCGGCGCGTCTCAACATGAAGGTCGGGGTAGGTGGAATATCCGGGTACGCATGGAGGCGCTCGGCAGACAAGGTTTGAATCTCACCTGATATAATTCCCTACATAAAACAATGTTTGAACAAACGATCGGTATATAAACAATAATAACTGTAAAAAAATTATGCCTTGTATAATCACGGTGAATCAAAGGATAAGTATGTCCTAGGGTGATGGGTTATAGTTGGGTTTTATCTTACGGTTCTGGACGGAGGTATGACTATTTAGGTGGATTCAAATTTGACTTCCGGTTCGGATTGTATCACGCCTTCTTCAGGGGCAATGCTTCGGCGTCCTGGGATGTGGAAGATAGAAGACAAACAATTACTTTAGCAGATGAAATAAGAGATGTTCTCGACAGGCCATCATCGTATCCTGAGTGTGCTCAGCCGTTCCGGGCCGCAAAGTCGCACTGACCTCGCGCGTGTCCTCAATCTGAGCAAGGCGAGTGTGACCGCTCTGGTGCGTGAATTGATAGAGCGTAACATTCTGGATGAGAGAGAACGGGTCTTCGGTTTTGGTCGTCCGTCGGTCATGCTCGGCCTCAGGCAGGATGCGGCGAGTTTTATCGGGATATCGCTGCAGAGTGACCCTGCCCACGTGGTGCTGACAGACCCTCATGGGCGCATTCATGCCCAGCTGGCTTTTCCGCTCCTGTTCGATGTCGAGCCCTGTCTTGCTGCCATGGCCGAGGCCGTTGGAACGGTACTCGGCCTGGCCCCGCCGGATATCGGCAAGGTTGCAGGTGTCGGCGTCGTCATTGCGGGGATTGTCTCGTCTGATAGCCAGACGTGCCTCGCCTCGGAAACACTGGGGTGGCATGATGTCGAGATTGGTTCGCGTCTGTCCGCCATGACAGGTTTGCCGGTCTTCGTTGAGAACGATGCGAATGCTCTCATTGTCGCGGAACAGCTTTTCGGTAATTCCGGCGATTTACAGGATTTCAGTCTCGTCTTTGTCAGCGAGGGCATTGGCGGTGCGCATATCGTCAATGGGCGGCTTCATAGGGGGCGGCATGGGGGTGCCGGTGAGATGTCACACGCCCCGATTGCCATTGATGGCGAAGCGCTTCCATGCCGCTGCGGGAACAAGGGGTGTCTCGAAACTCTGGCTGCGCTCCCTGCCATTCTGGGAGCAGCGCGCCGTGTAGGCTTGCCGGATGATATTGAGGGTATCGATCAGATGGCGACGGATGGCCATCCCGAAGCCCTGACGATATTGCACAGGGCTGGTACGGCGCTGGGCGTGGCACTGTCTCAGGTAATCCAGTTTGTCGATCCTGCCCGTATCGTTGTCCGCCTCGACCCTCATCTGGTTGAAAGCGTTTTTGCCCGCGCGCTACGTCAGGCGGTGGAAGCTCATGTTCTGCGTCGTGACAGTTACCTTACCGAGCTGCACCTGGCGCCGCTTCAGCCACTGGATTTTGCCACGGGTGCAGCCAGTCTGGCGGCTCAGCACTTCCTGTTCGGCAACGCCAATCTTTAATCGCGCTGCGCCTCAGGGGCGTTTGTGAGCGGCTTCGCCTGAGGGTTTCGGGTTGCGACGGGCCAGTTCCCTGTGCTTGGTCTTTCGAGGGCTGCTCGTCTCCTTGCCGGGTTCTAGACGTGCGGGGTGGGCGGGTCAGTCTGCTGCGAGGAGACCGGAAGGGGAAGCGAGATGACACGTGAAGCGTGAACAGGGTGTCGTGCCAAGGCTGCGCGGCAAGTTCCATGAGGTCGACCGATTGCGGACCCTTGCCGGAACGACGAGTCTGGAGATCTGCGTTGACGATATGGCGGGGCTTGAAGCGGCCCAGCTTGATCAGGTCGATCGCATCGAACTCTGCGCCGCGCTAGATCTTGGAGGCCTTACGCCCTCTGGCGGGTTTTTGGCACAGGCGCGGCGCTCCCGCGTGCCGGTCTTTGTGATGATCAGACCGCGAGCGGGCAATTTCATGTTTTCTCCCGTAGATATTGCCCAGATGGAGAACGATATCGCGCTCGTACGGGAGGCGGGTATGGATGGTGTTGTGTTGGGCGCTTCTCTGGAAGATGGAACGCTCGATCATGCGCTGCTCGAGCGGCTATCTCTCGCCTGTGGTAGTCTGCACAGACAATTGCATCGTGTTTTCGACCTCACACCTGACCCGATTGCGGCACTTGATATGGCGATGGATCTGGGGTTCGATCGCGTACTGACATCCGGGCAGGCCATTCGTGCGCCTGATGGTGCGGCCTGTTTGCGCAGGCTGAATGATCATGCGCGTGGTCGTATCGACATCATGGCTGGCAGTGCAGTGCGCCCCGACAATGTGGGAGACCTGATTGCGTCAAGCGGTGTGAAATCGTTCCATGCCTCTTGCCGGATAAAATCAGCAGTGCAGGATGGGCGACTGGATCATTTCGGATTCGCAGCGTCTCACGCTGTGACATCTTCTGCGGAGATCCTTCGGCTGCACGAGGCGATACGCACGGCATGCCCGGAGTGACCTGCTTCTCAAAAAGGATTGGGCCTGATGTTTCTCCCGAAAAGGGTAATCCACTCCGGGGTTGGGCTTGGCGTATTGCTCGCTGGCTGTGCCGCGATCCGTCCTGCCTTGGCTGCGCCGCTGACCCCGGTCTTCATGCCCCAGCCTGCCAGCGTTGCACTGGATGCACAGAGCCTTGCGCTCACGGCGCTGCCGGATATTCGCTGGTCACACGCGCCCACCCCCTTGCTGAAACGGGCGGCTGCGCGCTTCAGCGCACGTCTTGCAGCGGCTGGCGTTCGCCCTGCGACGGGTCATGGACCCACGTTCACGATCGACGTCGGGCGAGACCCTGCCTATCTGACGCTCGACGCGCATGAGGCCTACAAGCTGGATATCTCTGCCACGGGTATCAGGCTGATTGCCGATGGCCCTGCCGGTGTAATCCATGGTTTTGCCACGCTGCTGCAGATGCTGGACACGAGAGGCGCTGCACCAGTGATTGCACAGGGGCGTATTGTCGATGCACCACGCTTCAAATGGCGCGGTCTCATGTTCGATGTTTCGCGTCATTTCCAGTCAACCGACACCATCAAACGCCAGCTGGATGCGATGGAACTGACCAAACTCAATGTCATGCACTGGCATCTGAGCGATGGAACCGGCTTCCGGGTGGAGAGCAAGCGCCTGCCACGCCTTCAGGAACTCGGCGGCCATAGCCGTTACTACACGCAGGATCAGATACGCGAGATCATCGCCTATGCCGCCGACCGGGGCATACGGATCGTGCCGGAATTCGACGTGCCGGGGCATACGCTTTCCATTCTCGCGGCCTATCCTGAGCTTGCTGCGCAGCAGCCCGTCGTGACGATGAAGGACTGGGTGAAGGATTGCGATGTCGCTTCGGGTAATGGCGAGACAACGACCCATTGCGCGAAGCACCCCAACCTCAACACGCCGGCAATGGACCCGACGAGCCCCAAAGTGCTCGAATTTGCCCGTATCCTGTTTGCCGAAATGGCGCGGCTTTTCCCGGATCGCTATTTTCATACCGGGGGTGATGAGGTCGCATCCAGCCAGTGGACCACCAACCCGCAGATCACGGCCTATATGCAGGCGCACGGCTACAAGGATGCGCCTGCCATGCAGGCGGCCTTTACCGCAGAGATCGAGAAGCTCCTCGCTGCGGATGGCAAGATCATGATGGGCTGGGATGAGGTAAGCGAGGCCCCCATACCCAAAAACGTCGTTGTCGAAGCCTGGCGCGGCTCCAAATGGATTGGGTCCGCCACGCGTGTCGGTCACCCGGTGGTCGTGTCATCGGGATATTATCTCGATCTGCTCAATCCCTCGACCACACATTATGCCGTCGACCCGTTTGATACGCGTGCCGATGGTCTCGCACCCAATCCACCGGGGCAGAAACCCCGTCCGCTTGACGATGCCTTTACGCTCGACCCCAATGCGCCGCCGTTGGACGAGGCTCAGAAGAAACTGGTGCTGGGTGGTGAGGCACCGCTCTGGACGGAAGTCGTATCTGATGAAATGGTCGATGCGCGTCTTTGGCCGCGCTCCGCCGCCCTTGCCGAGCGTTACTGGTCCGATCAGTCGGTAAGAGACCCGCAGGCCCTTACAGAACGGCTCCCGCTGGTCATGAATATGCTCGAGACATTCGGCTTGCAGGCGAATGATCATCAGGCCCGGATGATTGCCCGTCTGACCCCGCAGAATATCACGCCATTGACGCAGCTGGTCGCGATTACCGTGCCGGTGCGCAATTATGCAATCAACCGGCTTGCGAGCCATAAGGGTGATGAAATCCTGAGTTCTCCTGCAGCAATTGCAGGGCCGGACAGCTTTGAAGGAAACGAATTCAACGCGCTTGCCGCGCGCTACAAGGCAGGAGATCGTAGCGTTATCGCTGCGGTGCAGGGCCATCTTTTGCGCTATATCGGCAACGACAAGGCGTTTCAGGCTTTGCCCGCGCAGCCAGTCATTGATGAGGTCAAGCCTGTCTCGGCTCAGATCGCGGCATTGTCGCAGCTTGGCCTGGACGCCATGCAGCCGGGCCGGAAGGACAAGGCCTGGCATGAGCATGCTCAGGCACTCCTTGCCGAGCAGGATGCCGCTTACGCCGCGAGTGCTGACCACGAAGCCTCGAACCATACGAACCAACCCCCGGGAGGGCTGTTGATTGCCATTGTGCCCGGCATAAAGGCGCTAATCGCCAGCGCCGACTGAGAAAAGGGGCTCCGGATGATTAGTCCGGAGCCCCTTTTCCATTCAGGAGAATATCCTGGGCACTGATATGGAAGGGGCAGCGCCCCTAGGATACGCCGCGCCACGACGCCTACCTGTAAAACAGGCTTAAAAATGCGACGCAGCACACGGGATTTTCAGCGCGGCCGGAAGTCTGCATCGCGTCTCGTCTGCTCTGTCAGGGCAGAGGCGCTGGCCTCGTCCAGAATGACCGTGCAACGGTCATGAAGCCGAATGGCCGACGCGCTGACCTGCGGCGTGACATCACCTTCAAGGGCGCACGCCACGATATCTGCCTTGGCAGAACCAAGCGCAAGAAGCAGAAGATGTTTCGCTTCGAGAATGGTCCCGACGCCCATCGTCAGGGCCCGATCAGGCACCTTTTGAGGGTCACCACCGAACATGGCGGCGTTCTGCTCGCGGGTGCGCTCATTGAGCGTGACACAGCGCGTGCGCGTGTCGAATGGCGAGGGCGGCTCGTTGAAGCCGATATGCCCTGTATCGCCGATGCCGAGTAATTGCAGATCAATCCCGCCCGCATTGCGTATCGATTGCTCGTAATCCGCACATTCCTGCGCAAGATCAGCGGCGACCCCGTTTGGGAGGTGGACGTTTGCAGGAGAAATATTGACGTGACGAAAAAGCAGATCGTTCATGTAGTAATGGTAGGACCTGCGGTCATCGGCAGAGAGGCCAACATATTCATCAAGATTGAAGCTGGTCGTGCATGAAAAATCGAGCCCTTGTTTCTGATGAAGTCTGACCAGATCCCCATAGACGCCTTCCATGGTCCTCCCTGTTGCCAAGCCGAGCACAGGCGATGCGCAGGAGGTCATCACTGAGGCAATTTCGGCAGCGGCGAGTCGCATGGCGGAGCTGGACTCTGGCATAATAATAAGGCGCATGGACGGTCATGATCCTGTGTTGTGAAGCCCCTGATACATCCGGGGCGATACCGATTCCATCTCCTGATAAGATCTCCCCCTTTGTTTATCGACATAAATTAAGTGAAAATCTCGGGATCGACACTCAAACGTGACGAAATGGTGGTTTTCTGGCGCTAATTTTATAGAAAACTGGCAAATC
Source organism: Asaia sp. SF2.1 (assembly GCF_000505765.1). Taxonomy (NCBI): domain Bacteria; kingdom Pseudomonadati; phylum Pseudomonadota; class Alphaproteobacteria; order Acetobacterales; family Acetobacteraceae; genus Asaia; species Asaia sp. SF2.1. The sequence goes on from NZ_AYXS01000045.1 coordinate 104,047, forward strand.
ACTTAGTTTTTCCACTAAACAATTGCAGGGCGAAAATCAGCCGTCTAACGTTTTGCAAGAACGCGGAACGATCCGGACGAACAACAAACTGTTCTTCCCATCGCGGCCGATTTATTTTGAATCCTCCACGCAGACGGGAGTGGACCATGCGCCATCTAAGACGTGATCTCCTTGTTTTCTGTTCCGCTATCGTAATGAATTCGGTAGTTGGCGCAATCGCCGCACAGGCAGCGGAAACGCCCGATGGAAGCGGACAGTCCGGCAAGGCGCCGGTTGCCGCTCCGGCGCATAAGGCAGGCACTGCGCATCGCCGGGCGGGGAATGCGACTGAGGGTTCTGTTCTGGGGCCCAACCCGCAGGCAGAGGAAATCTCGGTCAGATCATCCAGCCGTCATGCAGATGGGACGACCAATACCACGCCGGGCGGCGGGTTGATGCCAAAGCAGACTGCGCCGCGCTCACAAAGCGGGGTGACGCGCGATTTCATCGCCAAGCAGGCGCCCACGGGCAATATCTCGTCGATGATCGCCAATCTGCCGGGCGTGGTCTATGCCAATCAAAGTCCGCTTGCGACGGCGGGTGACAATATCACCATGCGTGGCATGAACCAGAGCCAGATCGGTTACCTGTTTGAAGGTGCACCGCTGGCTGATCCGATCAATTACGAGCCTTACACGGCGATGCTTGTCGATACGGAAAATCTGGGCTCCGTGACGGTTTCACAAGGCTCGCCCGATCTCAATGCGCCGACATTCAACGCGGTTGGTGGGCAAATTTCAGCGACAGCGCTGAACCCGTCGCACAAATATGGTGGCTTCATCAATCTGATGGGAGGCAACAAGAGCGCCAACAAGGAATTCCTCCGTCTGGATACGGGTGATATCGGCCAGACTGGCATTCGTGGTTTCGTATCGTTTTCGCACCAATCGAACAATAACTGGCGTGGTCCCGGCGGGCTGAAGCGCTACCATGTGGATGCGAAGTTCGTGAAGGAATGGGGTGATGGTAACTCGATCAGCGCCATTTTCGGCTTCAACAAACAGGAGCAGACGCCTTTCCGGTCGCCAACGGCGGCCCAGTGGAAGCAATGGGGCGAGGGGCTGACCTACAGTGATCACTACACGCCAGGGGATGCCAGCTACTACAAGCTTCAGTTGAGCAATCTGAACTCGCAGGATGTGGTGGTGCCCATGCATTTCACGCTGGCACGCGGGCTCAAGCTGAGTGTCACGCCTTATTATGTTCATCAGTTCGGCCCCGCTGTTGGTGGCGAGAATATTCCGGCATCCGGAGGTACTTTCGGGACGCAGGTCTATGGCAATCTGAACCAGCCTTACGTCACCAACGGCAAGATTGCGACAGTTGCGGTCGATCCGTGGAACCAGAAAGTCGGTGCCATCAATACGTCTCTGGACTGGACCTCCGGGCACAACACGCTGTCTGGCGGTTACTGGTATTCCTATGCAACGCATGAGGAGCACTCGACCTTCGCGACCGTGGATTTCTCGGGCAAGGCTGCCAATTCTTATGGAGCGTATGGCATCCGCGTGCCGGGCGGCGATCTGCTGAGCGGCTACAACCTCAATTTCATGCAGCAGATCAACGCGCTGTTCATTGCCGACACACTCAAACTGCTCAATGACAAGCTGACACTGAGCGCGGGCTTTCGTACGGTCATGGTGTCACGTCAGGGGACGAATGACGTGCCCGGGGCCGATCCCTACAAGACAGTGCGCAATTACTTCGCACCCCTGCCACAAATTGCCATCAGCTATGCCCTGACGTCCAAGGACCAGATCTATATCAATGGCACGACCTCATTACGTGCGCCGGCTTCGGTGCAGGCCTATAGCCAGATTTTCGATCCCAACTCGGTGGGTGCCACGTCACAGCCAGGCAGCCTGAAGGGCGAATACGGTATTGGTGAGGAAATCGGTTATCGTCATAACGGCACGCTGATCCATTTTCAGGTTTCGGCGTTCAACATGAACCTGACCAATCATCAGGTAAGCTCCACCTCCTATATTCCTGGCACCAATACGCTCGTTTCCATGCCCATCAATGTGGGTGGCGAGACGATCCGCGGTATTCAAGGTGAGCTGGGGCTCAAGCCCTGGCATCATTTCAGCCCTTATGTCTCGGCCCAGTACCTGCACGCGACAACGGATAATAATCTGCCTGTCTCGGCGACCAACGCAGCGGGTCAGTCTGTCATCGATTATCTGCCAACGGCGGGCAAGACGATGGTGGCCACACCGCATGTGACAGCGTCCGTTGGTCTGGCCTATGACGACAACAGACAGTTTTTCGGGAATTTCAGCCTGCGTTATATCAGCTCGCAATATTCCACGTTCATGAATGACCAGCGCATGCCGGGCTATGTCGTGTCAGACATCACGCTTGGTTATCGCCTGCCTCATGTCGCGCATTTGAACGGCCCGAAAATCCAGCTCAATCTGGTCAATATCGGTAACAACATCTATCGTTCCGCACCAGCCAGTTTCGTCACCAGCGCCCAGAGCCGCACAGGGATTTACGGCAATCAGACCAAGGCTGGCTCACCGATCTATCTCGTTGGTGGCAACTTCGCGGCTCTGGTTTCACTCTCGACCGGGTTCTGATCCGGGGGGATGAATAACCGGATCGACTTGACTCATCGCCCCTGCCCGGAGAATGTCCGGGCGCGTTTCAATGGCCTAGAGACGGGAAACACGTGCGGAACAACGATATTGTCGCCATTGATGGCGGCGGCACGAAAACACTCCTTCTGCGCGTCAGACCCGACGCCTCCCTTGCCGACATACGCAAGGCCGGTGGGTCCAACCCGTTTGACGTGCCAGAGTGGCGGAGCGTGATTACAGGGCTACTGGAGGGTCAGCAGCCCTATATTCGTGCCGCAGCTTTCGGCATGGCTGGATTTGGCGAGAGCGGGCGTCTCAGCCGCGAACTGGCGCAGACACTTGGTGCAGCCTGTCCCGCGCCTCATGTCATCCATAATGATGTCGATATGGCCTGCCGGGGTGCCTTTCTGAATGGGCCGGGCGTGCTGCTGCTTTCCGGCACGGGGTCGATGGCCTGGGGGCAGGATGAGCAGGGGCGGACAGCCCGTGTGGGTGGCTGGGGCAGTCTTTTCGGTGATGAGGGAAGTGCCTACTGGATCGGGCGTCTGGCCCTTGCGCATCTGGCGCAGGTTCTGGATGGGCGCCTCCCTGACGAAACCGGCTTTCAGGCGCGCTTTGCGAGGATGCAGGGCTGGCCGGAGGAAACTACCGGGTGCACGAGCGCTCTTCAGGAATGGTATGCAGGGCTGCACGAGGCCCGACCGGCCGTGGCAGCCCTCACAGCAGGGCTGGGGCGACTGGCAGAGCAGGGATGTGTCGTCTCGCATGACCTGTTTGCGCAGGCGGCAGAGCACCTTGCGCGGCATGTTCATGCCCTGCGTCACAGGCTCGGCGCGCCGCATCTGGCATGGAGCTATGCCGGGGGAACCATGCGCAGTCCTGTTCTGCGCGAGCGTATCACGCAGCAATGTGGCGTACCTGTCGCGCCGGGTTTGCCCCCCATAGGAGGAGCCGTGCTCGTTGCCGCTCAGCTGGCGGGCTGGGTTACGGACAGCGCCTTTGTCGCGCGCCTGGGTGAGGCGCTGGAGGCTGCCGGGATCAGCTAGGGCGCTTCGGCAATTTCGCAGCCTCTATCGCGTCACAACGGTGACGACGTGATGGCAAGGCGTGCCTCGCCAGTCTAGGGTGGCGAGATCACGCACCGGAATGGAGCTTGCGATGCGCGTCGCGCTTGGACAATTCATCGTTTCGGCCCAATGGGAAGAAAACCTTGCCATAGCGAGCGGAATGATCGCGGAGGCCCGAGCGGGTGGCGCAAAGCTGCTTGTTCTGCCCGAAGGGATCCTGGCGCGCGATCCGGCAGACCCGGATCATGTTCTGCGCACGGCGCAGAAGCTGGATGGGCCGTTTGTCACCGGGTTGCTGGCGGTCACGCAGGATATTACGGTCGCGTTTTGCGTGAACGTGCCTGATGGGGCAGGGCGGTTTCATAATACGCTCGTTGTCATGGCCGATGGTGCTATCCTGACCTGCTACAGAAAGCTGCATCTCTACGATGCCTTTGCCATGCAGGAATCACGCCTGATTGCCCCCGGCCATGACCTGCCACCTGTTCTCGATATCGGTGGCGTGCGGATCGGGTTCATGACCTGCTACGATGTGCGCTTTCCGGAAATTGCACGTCATCTGGCGCTCTCGGGTGCGGAGGCAATTGTTGTGCCTGCCGCATGGTTGCGCGGGCCCGGCAAGGAGCGGCACTGGGAAATCATGCTGGCGGCCAGAGCGCTCGAAAACACCTGTTATGTGCTGGGGGCGGGGGAGTGCGGTCCGCAGAATATCGGCAACAGCATGGTGATCGACCCGCTTGGCGTGGTGGTGTCCGCGCAGGGCGCCCGACCGGGGCTGATCATGGCGACACTCGACCAGAGCCATGTGCAGGAGGTCAGGCGCATATTGCCCGTGCTCGAAAACCGGCGCTTCGCTGCGCCTGTTCTGCGCGACGATCTTTGAGAGTGCAGCGAAGATGCAGGGCGTGGTCGCCTCTTTCTGGCGACAGTGCTGCCCTTCTTGCGCTCTCACGAAGCGGTGACCTCTCGCGAGCTTGAGTAAACCCGACCGGCTTTTTCATGTTTATCTCATGAATAACGTTAAACGGCACAGTAATTCTGTTGCTGATAACGGGTATATTAAGTTCGGGTGGTTAGGCTCAGACATCCCCCAAAGATGTCGTCCTACAGCCTGCTGAAAAGGTAGATAAAATGTCGGGAAACAAGGCAGCCTCTCCATTTCGCGAACGCTATGGCAATTTCATCGGCGGACAGTGGCGTGAGCCAGTTTCCGGCCAGTATGTTGATAATCACTCGCCAGTTGATGGTCGCGTGCTGTGCCAGGTTCCCCATTCCACCCCTGCTGATATCGACATGGCGCTCGATGCCGCCGAGCAGGCGCGTGAGTCATGGGGCCGGACCTCGGTGGCTGACCGGGCGCTTCTTCTGCTTAAGGCAGCGGACCGCATGGAGGCCAATCTCGACCTCATTGCCCGTGCCGAAACCTGGGATAACGGCAAACCGGTGCGTGAGACGCTCAACGCCGATATTCCGCTGGCGATTGACCATTTCCGCTATTTTGCCGGGTGCATTCGGGCGCAGGAAGGTAGTCTGGGCGAAATCAACGACACCACCGTGGCCTACCATTTTCATGAGCCGCTGGGTGTTGTCGCGCAGATCATTCCCTGGAATTTCCCGATCCTGATGGCTGCATGGAAGCTGGCGCCTGCGCTTGCCGCCGGTAATTGCGTGGTCATGAAGCCCGCCCAGACGACGCCCGCCAGTATTCTGGTGGTGATGGATATTATTGGTGATCTGTTTCCGCCGGGCGTGCTTAATATCGTCAATGGCAGCGGGCGCGATGTGGGGGATTACCTCGCTAAAAGTTCACGCATTGCCAAAGTGGCCTTCACGGGTTCGACCGGCGTGGGCAAGACCATTGCTCATGCCGCGGCAGAAAACCTCATTCCTGCGACGCTCGAACTGGGTGGCAAATCCTCCAATATCTTCTTTGCCGATGTGATGGATCGTGATGATTCCTATCTCGATAAGGCCATTGAGGGTTTTGCCATGTTCGCGCTCAATCAGGGGCAGATCTGCTCCTGCCCGAGCCGTGCGCTGGTGCATGAATCCATCTATGAGCGCTTCATGGAGAAAGTGCTGCCGCGCGTGCGGGCCATCAAACAGGGCGACCCGCTCGATCCCGCTACCATGATGGGGGCCCAGAACTCGCAGATGCAGCAGGACAAGATCCTGTCCTATATCGCTATCGGCAAGGAAGAAGGGGCCGAGCTTCTGACGGGTGGCAAGGCGGCAAAACTTGGCGGAACGCTGGCTGACGGCTTTTACATCGAGCCGACTGTGTTCCGTGGTAATAACAAGATGCGTATTTTCCAGGAGGAAATCTTCGGCCCCGTTCTGGCAGTCACGACCTTCAAGACCGAGGAAGAAGCCCTGGCCATTGCCAATGATACCGAGTTCGGTCTGGGTGCGGGCGTATGGAGCCGTGACGCGAACACCTGCTATCGCATGGGGCGTGGGCTACAGGCCGGGCGCGTATGGGTGAATTGCTACCACGCCTATCCCGCCCATGCGGCCTTCGGTGGCTACAAGAAATCCGGTATCGGCCGCGAGACGCACAAGATGCTGCTCGACCACTACCAGCAAACCAAGAACCTACTGGTCAGCTATAGCGAGACGAAACTCGGTTTCTTCTGAAACGGGAGGGGAGGGGGCCGTTGCCCCTCTCCTGGCACGGGGCGTTAAACCCCGTGCCCGACAGTCTTACTTGGACGTGTCGTTATAAAATGCCGAAACGTCATGCGTGAGCGCGGCGCGGCTGGCAGGGCGGGTGTAGAGCATATGCCCGCCTTCATAGAGATGCAGTGCAATACGATCGGCCCCGACCGGGATATGGTCCTTGGTCCAGCGCGTAGTGCCGAACGGGCACGCCATGTCGAAATAGCCATTGGCGATGAAGATATGCAGGCTGGGGTCGAGCGCCAGCATCTTGCGCAGGATACCGACCTGATCGGTCAGTTGTGAGCCGGAGCTGGTGAATTTCCAGGCGCCGTTCACTTCCATGCTCAGCAGATCATAGGTGAGGTCGGTCTTGTAGCCGAGCTCATTGGCCAGATAGCCGCTATAGGCATTGCCATAGGCACGACCGAAGCCGGACAGCGTCATTTCCGGGCTCTGGCCGTTCTCGATGCCATCGGCATAGGGATCGGGTATCGACTGGGTGAAGTCGTAAATGCCGTACAGGCGGCCATCACGGCTGCGCACGTCATGCGCAAACGGGTTGGGCTCGCCCATTTCCTTGGTGATGACATCCACCGGCAGGCCGGTGCGAGCGGCTAGATCGGTATAGAATTTCTTCGCGTCATCCCCCTTCGGCGGGGCATTGGCGATGGTGGTCAGATACGGCCCGAGTGCATAGTGATAGGCTTCATCCACCGCCTGCGGCGTCAGCTTGCCGGTTTGCGACAGGTGCGAGGCAATGAAGGTGGGCAGCGCCATGGCCGAGGCCATCGGGTTATTCGTGTTGTCCAGAAACTGCATCTGGATGGCCGGTGAGATCATCACGATGCCATTGACGATAAGGTTCTGCTGCTGCTGCAACGCATCGGCCACCTGTGCCGAGCGGATGCCGCCATAGCTCTCGCCCACCAGATAATGCGGCGAGCCCTGACGTCCGTTTTCACCCACCCAGAGCGCAATGGCCTTGGCGAAAGCCTCGCCATCCTTGGTGACGCTGTAGAACTGCTCGGCAGCCTTTTTCGGGTCGGTCGGCTGCGAATAGCCTGTGCCTACGGCATCGATGAACACCATGTCGGTGGCGGGCAGCCAGCTATCCGGGTTGTCGGCCAGATGGGCGCGCGCGCCATCTTCCGGATGATCTGTCGGGAATTGCAGCACGCGCGGGCCAGCCGCACCGAGATTCAGATAGGCCGTCCCTGCGCCGGGGCCGCCATTGAAGAAGAACGATACCGGGCGCGTCTGGGCGTTCGCCCCGTCCTTCGTATAGGCCACATAAAAGACCTTGGCGGAGGGCTTGCCCTCCTTGTCACGCAGCGTGACCGTGCCCGCATGGGCAGTATAGGCAATGCTCTGGCCGCCTGCGGTCAGATGATGCTTGGTGATGGAATCCGCAGGCAGCAGCGCCGCCAATCCCTCCTTCGGTGCCTCGCTTTTGGCGGGCTCTGCCGCGTGGCCAGCGGGAAGGCGGGGCAGGGCGAAGCAGGCCGAAGCCAGCAACGCCACAACAAGAGTCTTGCGCGACATGCAAAGTCCTTTCGAGTTTGGAACAGTATAACAATCTCGGAAAGGGGTGCAATGTGGGAGGAGAGGATCAGGGCGCTGCCCTGAAACCCGCCAAAGGGCCGTCGCCCTTTGGAAACCCGTTAATGAGCTCAGCCTAATATGGTGACGTTTGACCTTGCGTCGGACAATTATTTTTCGCCGAAAGCTGACATCACCGGGAAAGCAATCAAGAGGCATGTTTGGTACTTGAATGCAATCAAGGAAGGCGAAGATTGATACCTTCCTCGGGATCGAAGTTGTTCGTTTTTTATCCGGCGAAATGCCAATTCTGCAATTCCGGCCCGGTTGCAGCATTAGCGCTACCCTGAAGTTAACTGAAAACCTCTAAGGCGCTTTCTATTGCAGGATGTGGTGCATCTAACACTCCTGATTGACGCTGCATTTCCTTACGTACAGTTTGATGTGGCGCGCGGCGCAATTCGAGAAGTCGATGGTCGAGTTGCGGTTGTCCTTCGCCACTCAGCTTGCAATCGACATAACGGTGCATACGATCACAAAAGCCAGTATAGGCGTTTTTACGTGCCTCAACTAAGTCCTCTTTATTCAATCGAAGTACGTTGATCGTATAGTCGGCGCGCTCATACTCCAAGGTGCCGGGGTCATGTATCGGGACAATCATGAATGTCCCTGCCAAGATGTCGAGCCAAAGGAAATCTAGCGGATCTTCAGAAAGTGGGTCTATGAAGCGTGATTCTGTACTCAAAGGATCAACAAAGCCGACTACCTTTCTCTGAGTGGGGAGGTCGAGCCATTCACCCTCGCACCTAACGCTGAACTTGTCGTTTTTGGCGGGGTTGCAGATTCCACATACAAACATATAGTTCGAATGATCGAATGTGCGACCAGGGTAGAAATTTTTGGGCCAGACATGTTCAACCTCGTCAGCGCAAGAATCTTCACAATAGCCGCATCTCACCAAATCACCTGAAGCGACCGCCAATGCAGCCCTGACCCTGCTAAATAGAACGCGAGACTTGTCGTTAAACAGCTGTTTCGCGAGCCCGACCCGCGTTTTGAAATCTAGTACTCTATCTATCTCGTCCTGCTTTGTTCGGAGTGCCATTTTGTCTTGATCGACAAGTTCGCAGACAGCAGTAGTGAGCATCAGTCTATCTTCGATGCAACTGTGGGACGCGCGGCTTGTAGGCTTCTAAGTATCTCGTCCTGTTCGGGAGAGATGCGTCCTTGCACCTTAAGCATTGATAGCCGTGCTATGTTCTGTTCTGCTACTTTAGATGCTTCAGGGACGTCCACGTCTTTACCAAAATAATCGGTCCCATACGCTTCCAAAATGTTACCTTTAACCAAACGATCAAGCTCCTGCCCTTGCACCCGGACAGCATTCCCGTTCGAACCTGGAGTTGGCAAACGCCAGATCGACCCTCGCCTTGCCGCGCGGCAGACGAGAGGGCTGTGAGTAGTGATGACGAACTGGATCTTTGGGAAATGGTCGACGAACCAGTCGCCAATACGCGTTTGCCATGTCGGATGTAGATGGGCATCTATTTCATCGATCGCGACAACGCCGGGAACCTCAACCGTTCCCGGATTGACTGTCAGCGCCTTGAGCATAATGTCCTCGCCAAACGAGAGAAACATCTGCCTTAGAAGCTCAAATGTTAGACTTAGAACCGACCGATAACCATCACTCATCTGGTCGACATTCACAGAGGCCCCAGCTGCGTCTTTCAATGTGATAGCCTTCGTCGTAATATCGGCGATCTGGCTGTTGTGAGGCAGGAGTTGCGAAGAATTTACAAAATTTTTCACAGCTTCCAGTATCTGACCGTCCTTACTTGATGGGCTCTCAAGGGACGTGACTTTAAGTTGCTGCAGCCAGTACAAGGCCTCGGTGAACGCTACATCTTCTCCGAATGCAGATAGGTGGGCTGCAATCCTTCGATATTCTGGCGAAACGAACAGACGTTCCCAATCACGGTCGCCACCGCTGAACCGTCGAAAAGGGCCGAATGACGAACTAAACCAGCCGTTACCATTTGCCCAAATCGTTCTTTCTGCAGTTCTCGAGTTCTGGCTGCTGAATAGGATTGTTACCTCTGCACGAGTTCCAGGCGTGAGGTCCATTTGTTTGCGCTCTATCGTCGCACGCATAGTGAAGGTTTTCGGCTGACGCCCTCTTAACGCGTACTGGTCGAATGGTTCGTTGCGGTTGATAACTACTGCTATCTCTCCAGTACTAGAACCTTGGGAAAGCCAATCCTCCCAAATCTGGCGGGAGGCGCTTACTTTTGGTCCGCCTGCGAAAATTATGGCTAAGGATTTGATAAGGCTCGACTTTCCAGAAGCATTATCACCTAAAATTACGTGCCAACCAGCGCATTCTGCAGGTTTTACTTCGAACCGGAAGTCCGAAATCGCTCGTATGTTTCTTATAGAAAGTGAGGATACGTACATCTTGGATCCGGAAGATAGATATGGACGTCACCCGTAGCGCGCAAGGCCAGGCTCATATTAATGGCGTGTCATAGAGGAATTGGCAAGTCGCGTAACGTTGGTCGCTCGGTAAGAAGCGGCATCTTAAACACCCGCGATGCTGCAAATCTGACCGAAACTGAGGACAATTACTAACAGTAGGCTTATACGGAGCACTCCAGCTCAACTCTGCCGCAACTGCGTCCCGATAAAATAGAATAGAGACTATGAAAACCTCCGCGATGAAAGGGGCTTCTGCCCCTTTCCGGGGGGCGGGGCAGAGCCCCGCTTTCTCTTACTTCCCCTTCAAATTCGGTGCCAGCATGGTGCGCGGGTCGACCAGTCGGTCGAAATCGGCTTCACTGACGGCATTCAGGGCCAAGGCGGCCTCTTTCAGCGTGCAGTCATGGTCCATGGCGTGATGCGCGACTTTTGAGGCTGTGTCGTAGCCGATGGTGGGGGCGAGGGCCGTCACCAGCATGACGGACTCCGCCACATAGCGCTCGATGCGGGCGAGGTTCGGCTTGGTGCCTTCAATCAGGAAGGTGCGGAAGTTCTCGCTGCCGTCATGCAGTAGGGTGATGCTCTGCATGATGTTCTGGATGATGAGCGGCTTGTAGACGTTCATTTCAAGCAGACCACCGGCACCGCCGAACCCAACCGCCACGTCGTTGGCCATCACCTGCACGGCCAGCATGGCCAGCGCTTCGGCCTGGGTCGGGTTGACCTTGCCGGGCATGATGGACGAGCCGGGCTCGTTTTCGGGCAGATGAAGCTCGGCAAAACCGGCGCGCGGGCCGCAGGAGAGCAGGCGGATATCGTTCGCGATCTTGTAAAGCGCGCCTGCCGTGGTGCGCAGCGCGCCCGAGAAATGCACGAGCGCATCATGCGCGCCCTGCAGGGCGAACTTGTTTTCGCCGCTGATGAAGGCGGCGTCGCTCAGCCGGGCAATTTCGGCGCAGGCGCGACCAGCAAAGGGGGCATCGGTGTTGATGCCGGTGCCAAGTGCTGTGCCGCCAAGGGCGAGGGGGTAGAGACCCTTCTCGGCTTCCTGAATACGGGCGATGTTCTCGCGCAACATTCCGGCATAGCCGTGGAATTCCTGACCCAGCGTGACCGGCACGGCATCCTGCATATGGGTGCGACCAATCTTGACGATGTCCTTCCACTCTTCGGCCTTGGCCTCGATGGATTCCGCCAGACGGGTCAGGGCCGGGATCAGCCTGCGACGGCTGCCCAGAACGACGGCCACATGCATGGCGGTTGGGAAGTTGTCGTTGGAGGACTGCGACATGTTGACGTGGTCATTAGGATGAACCGGGCGCTTGCTGCCCAAAGCTTCGCCGGAAAGCTGGCAGGCGCGGTTCGAGATGACCTCGTTGATGTTCATGTTGAACTGGGTACCAGAGCCGGTCATCCAGACATGAAGCGGGAACATGTCGGCGTGCTGACCGGCAAGGATTTCATCGCAAACACTGGTGATCAGCTTGTACTGCGTCTCGCCCAGACGGCCGCTCTGATGGTTGGCGCTCGCACAGGCACGCTTGACGATGGCATAGGCCTCGATCATCTCGCGTGGCATCAGCTCGCGGCCGATGCTGAAATAATGAAGCGAGCGCTGCGTCTGCGCGCCCCAGAGCTTGTCGGCCTGGATTTCGATTTCGCCGAGGCCGTCGCTTTCAATGCGTGTGTCGGTCATGTCAGATCTTCTCATAAGCACAATATTCGGGCGTCCAGACCAGAGACTGGATGCGTTCAAGCAATTCTTCATCGCTGAAAGAGGGGCAAACGCCATCTTCACGCGCCTGACGGGCGGCGGCTTCGGCCACGGCCAGAGCCACCTTGCGCAGCTGCGTGACGGGCGGCAGCAGATTGCCATCGGGGTTGCTGCGCAGCGGCGAAAGCGAGGCAAGCCCGCGGGCTGCGGCCATGAACATGGAATCCGTCACGCGGGTCGCGCCGGTGGCCAGCAGGCAGAGCCCGAGACCGGGGAAGATATAGGCGTTGTTGGTCTGGTCCACGCGATGGGTGCGGCCATGCAGGTCGAGCGGCGGGAAGGGGCTGCCCGTACTGACCAGTGCGCGCTCATCCGACCAGGCCATGATATCCTCAGGGGTCGCTTCGGAATGAGAGGTCGGGTTGGAGAGGGGGAAGATGATCGGGCGTTTGCAGGTCTTGCTCATCTCGCGCACGATGGTCTCGGTAAACAGCCCCTTCACGCCGGACACGCCAATCAGGATGCTGGCCTTGCATTCGCGCATGACGCTTTCGAAATCGGTGGGGCGGTCTTTCCAGTCCTTGCGGGCAAAAAGCGCCTGACCGTCGGTCAGCCCTTCGCGCCCGTCCAGCAACAGCCCGTCCTGATCGAGCATGTAGAAGCGGGCCAGCGCGTCTTCCTCGCTCGCGCCTTCATCGAGCATGACCTGAAGCAGCAGCTTGGCGATGCCCACACCCGCCGAGCCCGCGCCGAGCATGACGATGGTTTCGTCTTTCAGCTTGCCGTCATGGGCCGCATTGGCGCTCAGAATGGCAGCAGTGGTGACGGCCGCCGTACCCTGAATGTCGTCATTGAAGGTGCAAAGCCGGTCGCGATAGCGATCGAGGATGGGGGCCGCATTGGCGCCGCTGAAATCTTCCCAGTGCAGGGCTACATGGGGCCAGCGTGTCTGAACGGCGGTCACAAAGCGCTCTATGAAGGCGTCATATTCTGCGCCGCGTACGCGCTCGTGACGCCAGCCGATATAGGCCGGGTTCTGCAGCAGATCCTGATTATTGGTGCCGGTATCGAGCACGATCGGCAGGGTCTGGTCAGGCGAGATACCCGCGCAGGTCGTGTAGAGCGACAGCTTGCCAATGGGGATGCCCATGCCGCCTGCGCCCTGATCACCAAGACCAAGGATACGCTCGCCGTCTGTCACGACAATCACACGCACATCGTCATAGGCCGGGTTGTCGAGGATATCTTCCATCGACTCGCGCTCGGGGTAGCTCAGGAACAGGCCACGCGGACGACGCCAGATCTCGGAGAAACGCTGGCAGGCTTCACCCACGGTGGGGGTATAGACCAGCGGCAGCATGGCATCGATCTTGCGGGTCAACAGCGCGTAGAACAGCGTTTCGTTCGTATCCTGCAATTCGCGCAGATGCACATGGCGTGCAAAAGGCGAGGGCAGGGCATCGAGGAATTTCAGCGCTGCCTCAACCTGTTGGTCCAGCGTCTGGACGGCTTTTGGCAGGAGGCCATGCAGCTCGAAAGCATCGCGCTCCTCGCTGGAAAAGGCGAGGCCCTTGTTGAGGAAGGGATGGTTGAGCAGATCCTGCCCCGAGAGCGCAACAGACAGCGTTCTGGTCATGGGCTTGTCTCCGGAAAAAATGGTCGGGGCGGTTTCGCCAGAAATCGCGGGCAGGAAGAAAAACATATGCTGAGTCATGTGGCGAGCCCTGATAGAGCTAACGTGATCGCAGCGTTATTATCCCGGCATTATTTTCCTGCCCCGCCCTCTGTGTTGTCGGCCCGCTGGGGTGGCTGTCGCGCCGGGGTGGAATTACCGGTGCGTGATTATTGGCGCGTGATTACCGGCGCGACGGTATGTCCGACCACAGGTCGATGTTCATGCCCGGTGGGCGCGTTGCGGTGTAAACCCCTCTCGCGACGGCGCGGGCCAGCACATCGGCGGCAATACTGCCCAGACGAGCCACCATCAGAGCCCGCCCTTCGTCTTTTATTGTGCGGCGCTGCGTCGAGAGCGCGAAGATCGTATCGCCATCGAAAGGCGAGTGGACGGGGTGAACGGCCCGGGCGAGCCCATCCTGTGCCATCATGGCAATGCGCTTGAGGTCGTCCTGATCAAGGGTCGCATCCGTGGCGATGCAGGCCAGGGTCGTGTTGGCACGTGGGGCGGGGTCGAGTTTCGTGCCGGTCCAGTCATCGGGGGCGACCGTAGCGGTGGAGACTCCAAGGCCACCGAACTCCCGCCCCTGCTCGAAAGGGGCGGCCCAGAACTGACGCTGATGCGGTGGTGTCACGGCACCAAGGCTGTTAACGGCGACAAGGGCTGCAACTGTGATTCCATCCTCCGTGACCCAGGAGGCTGAACCAATACCCCCCTTGAGCCGGCCCGATGTCGCACCGTATCCCGCGCCAATTGTGCCAAGTTCGAGGTTGGGCTGCGCATCGCGCACGGCCTGCATACCGAGGGCCCGATAGGGTGGGGTTTCGCCCCAGTTCTTGTCTCCGCCATTATCGAGGTCATACAGGATTGCGGCTGGAACGATGGGCGAGACGGGCACACCCGCAACACGGCGCATGGCAAAGCCACGCCCCTGCGCGCCGAGCCATGCGGCCACCCCATCGGCAGCGGCCAGGCCGTAAACCGACCCGCCCGAGAGGGTGAGGGCATCGATACGATGCACGAGATTCCAGCCATTCAGCGCGTCAGTTTCACGTGTGCCGGGACCGCCGCCGCGCACATCGACAGCACAGGGTACGGGCTGGTCCGGCAAAATAACGGTCACACCAGTGCGGCGAGCGCTATCCTGCGCCTGCCCGATCTTGAGGCCCGCAACATCAGCAAGTGTGTTGGATTGCCCCACATGGCCGTGTGACGCGGCCCGGGTCTTGCGTGTGCTCGCAAGCGCTGTCGCTGCCAGGCTGGCGAGGCAGAAAGCACGGCGTTTCATGGCGGGGGTCCTTTGGGCATATGCTGGTTCGGGCGGGCCAAACTAGAGCGATTACACGCAAGGGAGCAATGAAGCACCTGCACTGGCCCGCGGTGAGTTAGCCAGCGGCACAAGGCGGTGCGCTTCCGGACAAGCATCATCCAGCCCAAAAGAAAAAAGCGCCTCTCGATCCCGTTGGGGATCGAGAGGCGCTTTCTCCGTTTCGCAACAGATCGGGTCCTGAAAGCTTTAGGCAGGAAGCTGATGGTGGTCAGCGTGCATGACCGCCGCGAGCCAGGGCCAGATTAAGCGCTCAAATATAATGCTCGCTCAGTGGGGCAAAGCCGTTGAAGCCGGTGGAGCAGTAGGTGGTGACATAGGCGCCGGTGGTCAGCAGCTCGATACGATCACCCGAATTTAGGGCGTGTGGCAGCTGGACGCGGTTCTTCTCATACATGATATCGACGCCATCGCAGCTCGGGCCGGCAACGACTGTCTCACCCGTGGGCAGACCGTCATGCGGGGTGCGGAAACGATAGCGAATGGCCTCGCCTTCGGTCTCGGCCAGACCGCCGAAACGACCGATATCGAGGTAGACCCAGCGCGGATCGCTTTCCTTGCCACCACGGCGGCTGACAAGCACGACTTCGGTCGAGACAACCCCGGCTTCAGCCACCATGAATCGGCCCGGCTCGATCAGCATCTGCGGCAGGGCATTGCCGAAATGCTCGGTCATGGCGCGACCAATGGCCAGACCGAACTGTTCGATCTCGGGAATGTCGTCGCGGTAACGTACGGGGAACCCGCCACCGAGATTGACCATCTTGAGATCGATGCCAGCCGCCGAGAGATCGGTGAAAAGCATGGCGACCTTGGCAATAGCCGCCTCATAGGCAGCCGTGCTGGTCTGCTGGCTGCCCACGTGGAAGGACAGGCCGTAGGGTTCGAGGCCGAGCTCGACCGACTTCAGCAGCAGATCCCTGGCATGATTGACCGTGGTGCCGAACTTGCGCGACAGCGGCCAGTCAGCGCCCTCATTCTCGACGGCAAGGCGGCAGAAAACGCGCGAGCCGGGGGCGTGTTCAGCCAGCTTTGCCAGCTCTTCCTCGCTGTCGAAAACGAACAGGTCGACGCCAAGACCGAACGCCTCCCGAATGGACGAGACCTTCTTGACGGTGTTGCCGAACGAAATCTGGCTGGGCTGTGCGCCAGCGGTAAGGCACTGGTGGATTTCACCGATGGAGGCCGCATCGAAAGACGAGCCCAGACGCACGAGGCGCTCAAGGATCGGGGCAGCCGGGTTGGCTTTGACGGCGTAATAGATCTGCGCAAGCGGCAGGGCATCACGCAGGGCATGATAGCGTGCCTCGACATGATCGACATCGACCACGAGGCAGGGAGTTGCCGGTTGCTGCTCGGCAAGATAGCGGACGATTTTCGGAGTCATGAGTCACTCCTCCCGAAATCCGCCCGGAACTGCACGGGCGGAATTGTTGCGAAACGGTCGAACGGACCGGCGATCAGGACGAGGCTGAGTGCCCGTGAAAGTGAGCAGGATCAGCCCGATTGCCAGAACGCTTGACGTCGTTGCGTAACCTACAGAGGGCCAGTGGCACGTGCGTTGCTGCGTGCGGCGCATATGGGACCAAAGTCCCCCTGTTGCAACTAAAAAATGGGCCGGACTTGTATTTTTCACATGGGGGCCGCAGTTGTCGCGTTTCAACGTCGGTGGGCCTGCAACGTTTCTCGTGCCGGGGCGTCATTCCGACAGTAAATCTGTGCCGCGCGCCGGGTGACATATGCTGTGTTCATCAGGCGGAACGGGGCTGCTTTGGTAGAAGGAAGTGTTTGTGGACGAGTCACCGACCCAGAAAACTCAGTTGTCGCGAGCTGCTGCAGAATCGGGCGGTGCCCTTGGGGAGGCACGACCGACCGAGATTGATACGACTGCAACGCGCAACGCGACGCCGGACCAGCGGGAGGAGGACACCTCAGTAGGGGAAGTCGACATCCCGGAAGAGGCCTTGGGTCGCGAAGCACCCGGCACGGGGGCACGAAGCCCCATCCACATGCCGCTGGGCGGCTGGAAACTGGTCATGCGCCAGACATTCAGCAATCTGGGATCGAGCCAGACCAGTCTCTCGGCTGCAGGCTGCGCCTTCTACGCCACGCTCTCGCTTTTCCCGGCCATATCCTCTTTGATTTCAGTCTATGGGCTGATTTTCGATCTGCAGACGGTCGAGCCTCAGCTCAATGTGCTGCGTAATCTGCTTCCGCCGACTGCGTTCGAACTGATTGCCTCACAGATCCATACGCTGATCGCCCAGCCTCATGCGTCACTGACTGTCGGCCTGATTTTCTCCACCGTGATCGCTTTGTGGTCCGCGTCTGCAAGCACGAAATCGGTGCTGTCTGCGCTCAACCTCGCTTATGACGTTCTGGAAACACGCGGTTTCTTCCGGTTCCAGTTTCTCGCTCTGGGGGTGACTTTCGGCGCGGTCGTGGGCGCCTGCCTTACGCTGGCCCTGATGGTGGCGTTCCCGGCGCTGATCGATTACCTGCCGGACCTGCTCAACAGGTTCGGTCTGCGCAACCTGCCGCCGGAAATCCTGTATCTCACGGATTACCTCATGAGCTACAGCACGCGCTACATCGTCCATTTCGGTGCGCCGGCTCTCATGCTGCTTTTTGTGTTCATGGCGGTGACGTTGCTGTTCCGCTACGGCCCCTGCCGCGACAAACCGGACTGGCGCTGGATCGTGCCAGGCTCGCTGGTCGCAACGCTCCTCTGGGTTCTGACCTCGCTCGCCTTCTCCTATTATGTGAGCCATTTCGCGAGCTACGGCTCAACTTACGGTCCCCTGGGCGCCGTCGCTGCCATCATGATGTGGTTCTTCGTTGGCACCTATGTCGTGCTGTTTGGCGCAGAACTGAATGCCGGGCTCGAGGACCGGATGCGAGGCTTCAACCCCAAGATGCCCGGTATGACCCGTGTGCAGGAGGAACCTGAGCCTGCGGCGGTACAAAGCGGGGATTAACGAGCGGGCGTAGGCGCGCAAGGGCCTGAAAACAGAAAAGGCACCGGATCATACCGGTGCCTTTTTCTATTGGAATCGTAAGCCCCAGAATTTTCGCTTAGAGGCGCATCAGGCATATGAGTGGCCCCGCGGCCTCTTACTTATGGTGATGGCGGGCGTGATGAACCGGTGCGTGCGAGGCTGAGGCCGTTTTAGCCTCATGCGGTGTCATGACCGGGGTCACAGCGTCCATCGCTTGGGCATTCGTGTCGTCGGCCTCTGCCTCGGCCACTTCGATCGGCTCGTCTTCCTTGATCGGCGCGCCGGCCGGGATTGGAGCAATCTTCACATGGGCTGTACCGCTACCCAACATGCCGATCTCTGCGGCGGCTGCATGGGAGAGATCGATGATGCGGCTGTTGAACGGTCCGCGATCGTTCACCGTGACGATAACAGAGCGTCCCGTGTCCTCGTTCTGGACGAGAACCTTGGATCCCATGGGCAGGGTCGGATGGGCTGCGGTTAGAGCATGACTGTCTAGGCGCTCACCGCTGCTTGTGCGATGGCCGGCAAGGCGACGACCGTACCAGCTGGCGACGCCATGTTCCGACCAGGCGAGGACATTATGGCTCGCAAGAGCAATGCGATGGGCCCGCTTGGCGAGGGCAAGCCGCACTGAAGAAGCCCAGGGCGCATGATCGGCGGGGGCTTCGGTCAGCTGGTCCGGCTGGGAGGTTGTTGCGGCATGAGCGCCGTGTTTTGGCGCGAGCACTGTGCAAAGCAGAGCGATGCCACCGATTCGAGCGCGGAGACGCTTCTTGCAGCGTTCCGTGGAACTGTATGCGCGTTTTCTGCTTTTCATAGATGTCACGACAGCGTGCAGCCTTTTGCCCAGTTACTCCGAACGAACGATTGCCCCGACAAGCCAAGGCGGCGAACGACGTGTGTATCACAGACCGGCCCGATCACGAAATCCTGAGGCGGGGCAAGGTTTTTTGCACCGCATCATCACCGTGAAACTGCCACCTGTCTGTCTCCTGTGTGGCAAGTGAGCCTATAAACAGGGCAGGAATGAGGCGTAATCCTGCGGTGCGGTGCAGGGAGGCTTTTACGCAAGTTGTGAAAGTGCTACGGGCTCCTCTCATGATTCGCCCGATGATTGCCGTGCTTAACGGCCCCAACCTCAACATGCTCGGAATGCGGCAGCCGGAAATATACGGCCATGCGACCCTGGATGACCTCGAACAGGTCTGCATCCAGGCTGCCGAGCAGCTCGATGTTGCCATCGATTTTCGTCAGACGAATATCGAGGGCGAACTGGTTTCCTGGATCCAGGAATGCCGGGGGAGGGCGCGTGGCATCGTGATCAATCCGGCGGCCTATGGCCACACCTCCATCGCTTTGCTCGATGCGCTGCTGGCCACCGGTCTGCCGACGGTGGAGGTTCATATCTCCAATATCCATCGCCGCGACGCCTTTCGCCATCATACCTATACCTCCCAGGCCGCTATTGGCGTAATCTGCGGGTTTGGTGTGCGTGGCTATGCCATGGCATTGCGTGCACTCTATGACATGATTGAAGACGAGGACGAACGATGAGCCGTATGCTCGTGGACGCGGATGCCATCCGGGCATTGGCTGATATTCTGACCGAAACCGGACTGACCGAAATCGAGGTCGCGGAAAAGGACAGCCGCATTCGTGTGGCCCGCAATGCCGGTGGTCAGGTTGTGCACGCTGTGGGCGCGGCCCCTGTTGCCGCAGCGCCGGTTGCAGCGCCTGCTCCGGCTGCTGCGCCGGTCGATGCAGCAAGCCACCCTGGCGCTGTCAACAGCCCGATGGTCGGCATTGCCTATCTGGCGCCCGATCCGTCGGCACCGCCTTTCGTGCAGGAAGGTCAGGCCGTTGCAGCCGGTCAGACCCTGATGCTGATCGAGGCCATGAAGACCTTCAATCAGATCAAGGCGCCGCGTGGCGGCACATTGAAGCGTATCCTGGTTTCCAGCGGTGACCCGGTTGAATTCGGCGAAGCGCTCGCCATCATAGAATAAGCATTATTGACTGAGTCTGGGGCCTGATGTTTTCCAAGATCCTGATCGCCAATCGCGGCGAAATCGCGCTTCGCATCCTGCGCGCCTGCCGTGAACTGGGCATTGCAACGGTTGCCGTGCATTCCACGGCCGATGCCGATGCCATGCATGTCCGACTGGCGGATGAGGCGGTCTGCATCGGCCCGCCTTCGTCGCGCGAATCCTATCTGAACGTGGCGGCCATTCTCTCCGCCGCGACCATTACCGGGGCAGAAGCCATTCATCCGGGTTATGGCTTCCTGTCCGAGAATGCCGATTTTGCTGAGACGGTCGAGGAGCACGGCTTCGTGTTCATTGGCCCGACCGCCCATCATATCCGTACGATGGGTGATAAGATTATGGCCAAGACCACCATGCGTGAGCTTGGTGTACCGCTTGTGCCGGGCTCTGATGGTGCCTTGCGCGATCTGGCAGCAGCGCGTGAAGTTGCTGCCAAGGTCGGCTATCCTGTGCTGATCAAGGCTGCCGCCGGTGGCGGTGGTCGCGGCATGAAGGTCGCTCAGACCGAGGATGAGATCGAGGAAGCCTGGTCGGTCGCTCGTACCGAAGCACGCGCAGCGTTTGGTAATGACGAGGTCTATCTCGAGAAATATCTCGACAAGCCGCGTCATATCGAGCTGCAGATCATGGCCGACACGCATGGCAATGTCGTGCATTTCGGCGAGCGTGACTGCTCGCTGCAGCGTCGCCACCAGAAGCTTCTGGAAGAGGCTGGCTCACCCGTCCTGACCGCCGAAGAGCGTGACGCGATCGGCGCCACCGCAACGTCAGCGTTGAAGAAGATGGGCTATCGCAATGCCGGTACGCTCGAATTCCTGTATCAGGACGGTCAGTTCTGCTTCATCGAGATGAACACGCGTCTGCAGGTCGAGCATCCGGTGACCGAGATGGTGTGCGACGTCGATCTGGTACGTGAGCAGATCCGTGTCGCGGCCGGTGAAGCCCTTGGATACGAGCAGTCGGACATCACGTTCAGCGGTCATGCCATCGAGTGCCGCATCAATGCTGAAGACCCCGAGACGTTCATGCCCAACCCCGGCACGATCAAGGTGTTCCATGCACCAGGCGGGCTGGGTGTGCGCATCGATAGCGCCATCTATGCGGGTTATCGCGTGCCCCCTTACTACGACAGCATGATTGCCAAGCTCATTGTCCATGCGCCGACCCGTGCAGAAGCCATTGCCCGCATGATGCGTGCGCTGGATGAATGTGTGGTCGATGGCGTGAAAACGGTCATTCCGCTGCATCGCAAGATTCTGGCGGACCCGCAGTTCCAGAAGGGTGACTACACGATTCACTGGCTGGAAAAATTCGTCGAATCACTCAAGAAGTAAGAAGCGCGAGGAAAAGCCCCGATGTCGGTATGTGTTGAAACCTTTGTTCTCACCTGCCGCTCGGGCAGCGTTCCTCAGGTTGTCGCCGCGCTTGAGGCGCCACTTGTGGGGCGTGCCGGTTTCCTTGGATGCTGGACAACCGAACTGGGCATCCTGAATCAGGTTGTCGTCATGTTCGAGAAGCTGCCGGACGACATCGTGTGGCCCGGTTCTGATCACGGCGTGCAGGGCATTGTGCAGCAGGAATGGACGCTCCACGCTGGAACGTCCCCGCAGCCCGGCACGTATGGCGGTGCCTATGAGTGGCGTCTCTATGATATCCTGGACGGGTGCGAGGCACAGGTCGTCGGTCTGATGGAGGCCTCGACTCCCGCGCGGGCCGAGATCTCCCCCGCCTACGCCGTTATGACCGCCTCCCAGGGCGCATCACGCCTCCTTCACATCTGGCCTTATGCCGATCTCGCGGACCGTGCTGCCAAGCGGAAGCTGGCGGTGGAAAGTGGTGCGTGGCCGCCAAAAAATATCCTGCCCCTGCTCGGCACCATGCAAAGCAGTATCCTGACGCCAGTGGCTTTCTCGCCCAGCCGTTAAAGGCAACGCTGTCGGGCTTCGCGCCCTGCGCATCGGATGACCGAAGCTCGGGAAGGAATGTCGTCCTATCCCGGGTACAGACCAATGGTGACGGGTCCGTTCGGCTGAGTGGCCAGATTGTTGCGCCGGCAAGCCCCTCGAATCGAAGCATACGTGCCAAGGGCACAGACTGGGTGTCGGTCAAATGCGTCCGTTCCCTCGATCCGGCTTGTCCGGTCTCCTCTAGCACCGGGGGCGATATCGCTCTGCGAAAACATATCGCCCGACCGCCGGGATCAGGCTGTCTGCATGACCGGCGTCGGCAGGCCAGTATCCTGTCCCCCGCTCGAAGGTGGGAGACAGGATCGCAGTCAGTGCGGCAAAGCTTCCGCGGCGCCCGATAAGCCCTCAGCCGCCATTGGGGTAATGGGCTGCTTTTGCAGCAGCCCGTTCAGGGTTTCCAACGCCTTGTCGAGTTGCTGGTCCTGACCGTTGGAGGTCGCGACCGGCATGTTCTCGACGGCAATGTCGGGCTCCACGCCGTGGTTTTCGACAAGCCAATGGCCCTTCATGTCGAAATAGGGATGCTGTGCCGTCCGGGGCAGGCCGTTATCGGCCAGGCGATCGGAGTCTGAAAGCCATACGCCTGCTCCGGCTGTGCGCATGCCAATCAACGGTCCTATGCCGAGCGCCTTCACGCCTTGCGAGAAGGTCTCGCCATCCGAGTAGGTGAATTCATCGCACAGGACGACGATATGCCCCCTGAAGGCCTGTTGCATATTGCCTTGCGATGCCTTGCCATGGTCGGACCAGAACATCCAGACCTTGCGTAACAGCTGCGAAAGCACCCAGGAATCGATATTGCCACCCAGATTGCGACGAACATCGATAATCAGCCCGTCCTTATCGGTCTGGGCATAGAAGTCGCGTGTGAACGCTGCAATATCGTCCGGGCCCATGGCGCGCAGGTGCAGGTAGCCTATCCGCCCGTGGCTGTCCTTTTCGACGCGTTCGGCGCGCTCGCTTTCCCAGGCACGCAGACGCAGACTGGCCTCCTGTTTGGCAGATACCGGCGTGACGATGGTCTGAAATTGCCTGTCCTTGCGTTTGAGCGTCAGAAGCACCTGTTTGCCTGCCTGATTGGCAAGCAGCGAAGACAGATCCGGCAGGTCGGCCAGGCTTTGCCCGTTGAGGGAGACAATCAGATCACCCGGCTGCGCATCGACATCCGGTGCCGCCAGCGGCGCGCGATCCTGCGGGAGATCCGGGTTGCCTGTGTAGATGCGATCAATCAGAAAGCCGCCCGGCTGGCGTGTCAGATGGGCACCAAGGCCGGCAATCAGGGTTTCATTGTCGCGGGTTGTGGTTTCGGCAGGGCGAAGCTGCGAGTGAAGGGCATTGAGTTCACCCATCATCTGGCCGAGCAGATCATCCAGATCCGGGCGGTCGCCTATGCGGGCCAGAAGCGGCCGGTAGCGTTCGCGGATGCTGTTCCAGTCCACGCCATGCAGTGCAGGGTCATAAAAATGGTCGCGATGCAGACGCCACGCATCGGTGAACATGTCCTGCCATTCCGCACCGGGGTCAATGCGCAGTCGCAGGCCATCGAGACTGACCTGTGACTCCGGCCCTCCAGCATCACCCAGCGTCGCGCCCGCCGGGACAAGCTGGATCTTGGGTCGCTGCTTTTCCTTGCCGGAGACAAGCATGAGTGTCTTGCCATCCGGTGTCAGGCTGAAATCCCTGAGATCTGCTGCAAAGACCTTGGGCTTGATCTCGTCGCGGGTCACCTTGACGGAATACAGCGTCATTCCGTCGTTCTTGGCTGTCAGGTCGTCCGGCTTTTTTGCCAGCAGATAGAGATAGTCAGGCGCGATCTCGATCTGGCTGTAATCCGCCGCCGGGACGGGCAGTTGATACAGGCGTGCGGCCAGACCGTCGGGGTCGAAAACCGGGGTTTTGGCGTTCGACGGCGCGGCTGGCTTCTCGGTAGGCTTGGCCGGGGCTGCCGGTTCGAGCTCATTGTGCGGCGCGAAGGGGAAACGCGCGCTCTTGTGCAGGGCAAGCGCGAAAATTCCCGTACGAGGCCCGAACACGGGTGCGGGGTTGCGGTCCCCCCAGGGGCTGCCATTGCTCAGCTTGAAAAGTCTGTCGGACAGGAACCACAGGAAGTGACCATCCGGGCTGAAGCGCGGTGCATAGGAATCGTAGTCCGGCGTCGTGGCCCAGAGCGTGGCCCCTGTCTCAAGAGGATAAAGTGCGATCTGGCGCCGGACATTATCCCCCCGCGCCCGTGTAAAGGCCAGCGCCCGGCCATCATGGGACCAGACCACCGATTCATAATCGCTCTGCCCGTCGAGACGAGCATCGTCGATGAGTTTGTCGGTGCGTGTCGCAACGTCCAGAATATACAGATGCCCGGCAAGATCGGTATGAGCGATATGGGTGCCATCGGGCGACACCCAGAGCCCGGTAGGCTCGCTCTTGCTGGCATGGGTCAGGGCCGTACCTTCGGCGCCTCCCGTGGCCGGAAAAGCCCAGAGCTCGGATTCCCCGCCCTTGTCGCTGAATGCATAAAGCGTCTTGCCGTCAGGGGAGAGGCTGGCATGACGCAACCGTGTGCTCGCTGCGGTTGCCAGCGTGATGCGTCTTTGCGGCCCCGCGCTGGCGAGCGCCACGTGACCACGCAGGGTCAGGGCGACCTGCTTGCCGTTGGGCGCGAGATCGATATCGGTCAGATAGGGGAAAGGATTATCAAGCCACTGAGGGCGCCGCGCAGCATTGTCACTGACAACATCAACGGGAATGAGCGTCTCGGCGCCGGTATCGAGGTCGAAGTGATAGAGATCGGCTCCGCGCTGATAAACCACATCGTGGCCGCTCAGGCTGGCCTGTCTGATGCCGAAATCATCATGTTGCGTGAGCGGATGGCCATCCGTGCCATCCAGCGCATAGCTCCAGAGATTGTCGCGGCCGCTCTGGTCGCTGATGACGATCAGCCGGTCTTTCCAGAGCATCGGGCGGCGCAGATTGACGTTTTGCGGCCCCAGACGTTCGGCTTCACCGCCGCCCTTGAGGCGATAGCGCCAAAGTTGCGCCACAGCCCCGCCGCGATACAGCCTGAGGTGATCATGGGAGACGGCCGTGCCGAAACGGACAAAATAAAGCCATTGTCCGTCAGCGCTCAGGGCAGCGTCATTGGCATCGGCTAAAGGGTAGGTGCGCTTCGTGCCGCTTACGGGAAGGATCGCGCTTACCACGCGGCTCAGTCCCGGGCCCGTCGCGGGAGCAGAACTGTAAAGAATACCCGCCTTTCTGTCCCAGCCAATGGGCATGACATTCTGGTTCTCGAAGGTGACGCGCCTGGCCGTCCCCCCTTCGACCGGCATGACATAGATTTCCTGCGGGCCGTCATAATTGGCCAGAAAGGCGACCTGCTTGCCATCCGGTGAGAGAATGGGATGCGGATCCGAGCCGATTGGTGCGGTCAGGCGCGTTGCGTTGCCGCCCTGCAAGGGGGCGCTCCACACCGATTGCTCGTCATCAAAGACAAGGGTCGTGCCTGACAGGGCGGGATCACGCAGATAGCCGGGCGCAGCCTGGGCAGGAGGCGAGGCAAGGCCAAGCAGGGTCAGGCTGGCAATAGCGGTACTGGCGAGAAGGGAGGAGAGACGCATAAACACCTTCTGGAGCAACGAAATTCTGTGATGCGGGAGAGCGGCGCGGAAGCCTCACCTCGACGGGGTTGCAAATAGAAACTGTGAAGTGTCCTCAAACGCAAGCCTCATGGCCTGTATTCGGGTGCTGAGAGGGGGCCGAATGGCACAGGAAACGGCACCGGGAAGGGCCTTAGCTGGTAGCGGCGCGTAATCCGTACCCCGCGGCGAGGGGGCACAGAGGCAGTGCCAGCGCCAGAAAGGCGCCGAGTATGCTCAGCTCCACCCTGTTGCTTTGACCATTGGTCGCCGCATCGGCGGCTGCTGCGCCAAAGATCAGCACAGGTGAGGCGAGGGGCAGAGTCAGAAGCGGCAGCAGGATGCTGCCACGTCGCGCGCCCAGCACGAGCCCCGCCGCCATTCCCCCCAGAAGCGAAAGCAGCGCCGTGCCCGGCACGAGCCCGGCCAGCAGTGGCAGGATATCGCCCGGCGTGCCCCCCAGCATGAGTGTAAGAGGGCCGGCCGCAACGAGCAGGGGCACGCCGGTTGTCAGCCAGTGCGCGATGATCTTGGCAAGCGCCACCAGCGAAGGGGGTAGGCCCAGAAGCAGAAGGTGATCGAGGCCGCCATCATCAAGCTCGGCACCAAAAAGCCGGTCGAGCGGCAACAGGCTGGCCAGCAGCGCGCAGACCCAGATAATGCCTGGGGCCATGCGGTGAAGCAGAACCGGCGATGGTCCAAGCGCCAGCGGAAAGAGGCTGGCACAGAGCACGAAGAAAAGAACAGCCGCGAGCGTGTCGGCCCCAAAGCGCACGGCAAGAGACAGGTCGCGCCGGATGAGGGAGAGGAAAGCGCTCACCAGCATGGGTCACTCCCCTGAAAAGCCGTGGGAGTGAGAGCGAGGATCATGGCATCGGTCAGGGGCAGGGGAACATGGGTTGTGGCGATGATCATGCCACCCCGGGCACGATGCCGGGCCATCACATGCCCGAGTGTTTCGATTGCGTGCGCATCCAGCCCGAGGCTCGGTTCATCCAGCAACCAGACGGGCGCGTGGCGCAGAAGGAGGCGGGCGAAAGCGCCGCGTCTTTTCTGGCCTGCCGAAAGAAGGCGCGTCGGCAGATCAGCCAGCGTTATCAGGCCAAGGAGGTCGAGAGCCTGATCCAGCGCTGCACCCTTGTCCCCTTTTGTTGTTCGTGTCCCAAATAACCCGGCCTCAAGGCTCAGGTTCTGACGCAGGGTAAGAGCAGGCTTGAGCGCATCCTGATGGCCAAGATACGCGATATCCAGAGCCTGTGTCGGATCGAGCCTGTCGGCTGACCTCGTCTCGCCATTCCAGGTGACCTGACCACCCTGTGCGGGGCAGAGCCCGGCCAGAAAACGGAGCAGGGTCGATTTGCCCGCACCATTCGGACCCGTGAGCAGGATGGCCTCGCCGGGCGCGAGCGACAGGCTGAGTCCATCCAGCACCAGACGATCGCCGCGTATCACGGTTACGTCATGCAAACTGAGCCAGGGCGCTGGAGGCGAGGGAAAGCCTGACATTGTGCGGAAATAACATCTTCCTGAGAGAGTTTTATTCGACTCTGTGCGAATAAGGGTCGAGACTGTATAGAAGGCTCAGCCCTTGAGGGCCAGTTGACAAGGCAGGAGGACAAGCCATGAGAACCGTTGGACGGGATTCCCTGGGCGTGATGCGGGATCTGGAGGTTGATGGCCGAAAGTACCACATCTTCTCCCTGCCAGAGGCGGCGGCCAAGCTGGGCAATCTGTCCCGCCTGCCGGTCAGCCTCAAGGTTCTTCTCGAGAACGTTCTGCGTTTCGAGGACGGGCTGAGCTATCGCACTGAAGATGCGCAGGCCATTGTCGACTGGACGGCAAAGGGCCATTCGGATCAGGAAGTGCCCTTCAAACCGGCGCGTATCCTCATGCAGGATTTCACCGGCGTTCCGGCCGTGGTCGATCTCGCTGCCATGCGCGACGGCATCATTGCCCTTGATGGTGACCCGGAGAAGGTGAACCCGCTGGTGCCGGTCGACCTCGTGATCGATCACTCGGTCATGGTGGATGTGGCGGGCAGCGCCGATGCGCTGGAACGCAATGTCGAGATCGAGTTCGAGCGCAATGGCGAGCGTTATGCCTTCCTGCGCTGGGGCCAGGGCGCATTCGAGAACTTCCGTGTTGTGCCGCCGGGTGCAGGCATCTGCCATCAGGTCAATCTCGAATATCTGGCGCAGGCCGTCTGGACCGGAAAGGTCGATGGCAAGGACTACGCCTATCCCGATACCCTCTATGGTACGGACAGCCACACCACCATGGTGAACGGTATGGGCGTGCTCGGCTGGGGTGTGGGCGGCATTGAGGCCGAGGCCGCGATGCTTGGCCAGCCTATTGCCATGCTGATCCCGGACGTGATCGGTGTGCGCCTGGAAGGCGTTCTGCCTGAAGGCGCAACCGCGACCGATCTCGTGCTGACCATTACCGAAATGCTGCGCGCCGAAGGCGTGGTTGGCAAATTCGTGGAATTCTTCGGTCCCGCCCTTGATCATCTGCCGGTGGCCGATCGTTCGACCATCGCCAATATGGCGCCGGAATATGGTGCAACCTGCGGGTTCTTCCCGGTGGATGCGCTGACGCTGGATTATCTGCACCAGACAGGACGCGACGAGCATCGCATCCGTCTCACCGAGGCTTATCTGCGCGCCCAGGGCATGTTCCGCGACGCCGATACGCCTGAGCCTGTGTTCTCGAAGGTTCTGTCGCTCGATCTTTCGACCATCATCCCCTCACTGGCTGGCCCGAAGCGTCCGCAGGATCGCGTGGCCCTGACCAATGCGACGGCGGCTTTCGAGGACGCGCTGACGACCACGCTGGGCGTGAAGCCGGACGACGTGCGCAAGCGCGCCATCGTGGCCGGGTCGGATTACGACATCGGTCATGGTGATGTGGTGATTGCGGCCATTACCTCGTGCACCAACACCTCCAACCCGGCGGTTCTGGTGGCGGCTGGTCTGGTGGCACGCAAGGCCCGTGCGCTCGGTCTCAAGCCCAAGCCCTGGGTCAAGACGTCGCTCGCCCCCGGCTCACAGGTGGTGACGGATTATCTCGACAAGGCGGGCCTCAGCGCTGATCTCGATGCGCTTGGTTTCGAGACGGTCGGTTATGGCTGCACGACCTGCATCGGCAATTCGGGCCCTATCGCCCAGCCGATCGTGGATGCGATCGAAGGCAATGGTCTGGTGGCCACGTCGGTACTTTCGGGTAACCGCAACTTTGAAGGGCGCATCTCGCCCAACGTGCGCGCCAACTACCTCGCCAGCCCGCCGCTGGTGGTGGCCTATGCCCTGCTTGGCACCCTGCGCAAGGACATCACGAAAGAGCCCCTCGGCATCTCGAAGGATGGCAAGGAAATCTTCCTGCGCGATATCTGGCCGAGCAATGAAGAGATCGCAGCGCTCATCAAGTCCTCAGTCACGCGTGAGAGCTTTGTCGAGCGTTATGGCAGCATCTCGAAGGGCACGAAGCAATGGCAGGCTCTGGCCGTTGCCAGCGATGCCCGGACCTTTGCGTGGTCGGACAGTTCGACCTACATCCAGAAGCCGCCCTATTTCGAAGGGCTGACCAAGGAGCCGGGCGAGACGCATGACATCGAGAATGCGCGTATTCTTGCACTGCTGGGCGACAACATCACGACCGACCACATCTCACCGGCAGGCGCGATCAAGCCGTCTTCCCCGGCGGGCAAGTTCCTGAGCGAGCATCAGGTGGCGGTTGCGGATTACAACTCCTACGGGTCCCGCCGTGGCAATGACCGCGTGATGGTGCGTGGCACCTTTGCCAATATCCGTATCCGCAACGAGATGCTTCCGGGCGTCGAGGGCGGCATGTCGAAATACCTGCCTGATGGTACGGTGGCGTCGATCTATGACGTTGCGCATCGCTACCAGCAGGATGGCACGCCGCTGGTCGTGATTGGCGGGCGTGAATACGGCATGGGCTCCTCGCGTGACTGGGCCGCCAAGGGCACGAATCTGCTGGGCATCAAGGCCGTGATTGCAGAGAGCTTCGAGCGTATCCATCGTTCCAATCTCGTGGGCATGGGCGTTCTGCCTCTGACGTTCCGTGAGGGCACGACGCGCAAGACGCTCGGGCTGGATGGCACCGAAACGATCTCACTGGGTGGGCTCGAGTCCATTACCCCGCGTATGACCGTACCCATGACCATCACCCGCGCCAGCGGCGAGACCGAGCAGGTCGAACTTCTTTGCCGCATCGATACGCTTGATGAAGTCGCCTATTACAGGCATGGAGGGATTCTCCCTTATGTCCTGCGCGGGATGACCGAAACTGACTGATCACGCCGAGACCGTTCTCGACGCCAGAAACATCACCAAAAGCTTCGGGCGACATGTCGTGCTGCACGACATGTCGCTTCGCGTTAGGCGTGGTGACCTGATTTCCATCATCGGGCCTTCGGGCTGCGGGAAATCGACTTTTCTTCGCTGTCTTAATTTTCTGGAGATACCCGATTCCGGAACGATCCGGATACGGGATATCGAGATCGACACGGTCGCCGGTCAGGGCTGGAACCGCGCCCAGGAGCGTCGTGCCCATAAGCTGCGTGCCCATGTCGGCATGGTTTTCCAGTCGTTCAACCTGTTTCCCCATCGCACTGTTCTGGACAATGTCATGCTGGCGCCACGGGCGGTTAAAGGCATGGCAACTGGCGATATCGCGCCGCTGGCGCGTGGTCTGTTGGCGAAGGTCGGGCTCGATGGTCTGGCTGACCGTTATCCCTCGACACTGTCTGGCGGTCAGCAGCAGCGTGCGGCCATTGCCCGCGCCCTGGCCATGAAACCGGCCATCATGCTCTATGACGAGCCGACCTCTGCGCTGGACCCCGAACTGGCTGAAGAAGTTTTGCAGGTCATGCGCAGACTGGACGAGGAAGGCATGACCCAGATCGTCGTGACGCACGATATGCGCTTTGCCCGTGCGGCATCGAACCGCGTGCTGTATGTCGAGGGGGGCCGCATCATCGAGAGCGGCGACCCTGAAGAAGTCTTTGCGGCTCCCGAAGATGCCAGAACGCGCCGCTTCCTGAGGTCGCTGCTGTGATGGCCCGCATTGTGTCAGGGCGGGTCCTCGCCGGCGCCCTGATGGGGGTGATGCTTCTGATCGGTGGCCATTCTGTCCATGCCCAGACATCTTCACCCCCACCAGCGATAAGCAACACGGCTTCATCGTCGGTTCTGAACTGGGCCTCGGATGGTGAGGCCAATGTTCCCTATGTCTTTCACGACCCGGCGGACACGAATCGTCTTGAGGGATTCGAGTTCGACATGGTGCAGGAGATCGCCCGGCGCCTGAAGCGTACACCGCATTTCGTGCAGAATGATTGGGATGGTCTGATCCCCGGCCTCCAGCGCGGCATGTATGACATGGTGGTGGACGGCATCGAGATGACGCCCGACCATGTGAAGGCGGCGCTCTTCTCACGGCCCTACTATGTGACCGGCGATCGCATTGTGGTGCGTCGCGACCGTCAGGACCTTGCCAGTTTCGCGGCCCTCAAGGGGCATGTGGTCGGAACGATCAAGGAGACGCTAGCCGAGCGGCTGTTGCAGAACGAGCCGAGCATTACCACGCGCTCTTACGAAGAGGAAACCTATGCCTTTTCGGACCTGCGCAACGGGCGTCTGGATGCGCTCCTGCTCGACGGGCCCATCGCGCTTTTCTATGCCGGGGTGACCGATGATCTGGTGATCGTTGGCGAGCCGGTGGGACAGACCCGCTATGGCATTGCCTTCAAGCCGGGCAATGTCGCGCTTCATGATTCCGTCGATCGTGCGCTGGGCGACATGATGAGCGATGGGACGCTTCAGACCATTCTTCGGCGCTGGAGTCTCTGGACACCCGAGATGGCGGCCATGACGGGCGACCACACGGTGCGTGAGGTGCCTCCTGTCGCGTGGCTGCGCTATCGTGACGCCATGCGCAGTCAGCTTGGCTGGCTGGGGCTGCTCCACCGTTATCTCGGATTTCTGCCCATCATCGGCAAGGCGGCCGTGCTGACCCTCGTGGTGTCGGCCCTTTCCATGATCCTTGCCGTCAGTCTGGGGCTCGTGCTTGCCTTGTGCCGCCACTACGGGGCACGCCCCCTGCAATGGCTGAGCGGTCTCTACATCGAAATTGTGCGCGGCACGCCTCTGCTTATTCAGGTGCTCTTCATTTTCTATGGTCTGCCGGGCATAGGGATCAAACTGTCGCCTTTCTTCGCGGGCGTGCTGGCTTTGGGCCTGAACTATGCGGCCTATGAAGCCGAAAATTATCGGGCTGGCCTCTCCTCTGTACCGCGAGGGCAAATGGAGGCGGCCATTGCGCTCAACATGACGCGCGCCAAGGCTGTGCGACTGGTGATCGTGCCGCAGGCTTTCCGCACTGTCCTGCCGGTTATGACCAACGACTTCATTGCCCTGCTCAAGGATTCTTCGCTGGTGAGTGTGATCACGCTGACCGAGCTGACAAAGACCTATATCCGGCTTTCATCGACCTATTATGACTATATCGGCACCGGGCTTCTGATCGGTGCGGCCTATCTGCTGCTCGGACTGCCTTTCGTCCGTTTTGCCCGCCATGTGGAACGCCGACTTGGGCAAAGCTTCACACGCTCGGGACACCACTGAAAACTCTGTTACAAAACTTCTGAGTCCGATGCAGAGGTAAGCGTGTCGTTCGCCGCAAGATTGTGCAGAGCGGGGTTCTTGTCCGGCTGACCCATTCCTCCCCCTCATGGCGGTTGCGAGTGGGCGCAATGCGATCAGAGCTCGGCCCGAGTGTTCGCCTCATAGGTCTCCGCATGGCGGCGATTGCGTAAAGATAGCTGAGAGCGGCGGCCCCCGCGATGGCCGCGTCACGCACGGCGGGGCGCGCGAGCAGATAGGCGAGATAGGCTAGAACGCTACGCAGTAAAAAATGTCTGAAGCCAGCAGGATCATTTGCACCCCACCCGTGAGGTACCCAGACAATACCAGAAAAAATGGTGATTCCCAGAAACAGTATAGCCGGGTCGTGAGCCGTGCGCGCTGCAATGATGGCAAAGGGAACCAAAACACTGGTGACGGTGATGAAACGCATGAAAAGTTGAGTGATCGGGTTGTGCCGGTTCACCACTCTCAATCCAACCTGACCTCGCAGTTTGTCGATCAATAGAGCCAAGGGAAACGGAATGGCCGCAGCCATGAAAACGGAGAAGAGCGGTAGCTTGTCACCCATCCAGACACCCGCCAGCGCCAATGATGACCAGGAGATGAGGCCGCCGAGCGGCATGGCCGACATGCATTACGCCAGGTAGGATTCGCGCAAGGTGTTGAGTGAGTCTTTGGACTAGTTATGCAAATATAGATTGTACTTGTATGGCACTAATGCCCTGAGTTTTAATCAATTTTCTAAATATGATCGATATGAAAGCGATATATTGGTGTGCGTGCTGATTGAGGAGCGTATTCGCGGATCAATGCGGCGATCGCAGCGACACTATGAAGCGAAAAATGATGTGGCACTGCCAACATGCGAACGCCTGCCTTCCCGCTCTTCAATCAAAAGCAGTTTCGATCAGGCAATGCTCAGATGGCTTTGACGCGCTTTAGGCGACGTCCTTCTTAAGGCACGCCGCCTGCACGACTCAGGGAGCCGATGGGTCGTGGGCAAGGTCCGGCGAAAATGTCGGGCTACCCGCATCATGCGTCATGGCCTGCCGGAGGAGCGGCACCCAGCGAGAGAACCAGCGATCGGTCTTTTGTATGAATTCGTCGGCTGTAGGAACCTGCGACAACGTCGTTTTGTCCCAATAGGGAAGGGGGGCCAGCAACTGGACCGTGCCGGTCTTGGTGGGGGCAAGAAGATAGGTGATGCCTGAGCTGCCCTTGGTCGCATCGGTGGCACCACTGCTTAGAATCCAGTTGGCGACCACAAAAAGGGAGGGCATGGGAAAGCCCAAAGCGCTCAGTCTCTTGAACGCAAGCTGAATCAGCTCATCAGACGAAATGGCACCATTCGGCCCCATGACGGCATTGGCGATAAAAGCGCATTCATTGCGACCATCGGGCCGATCGGCATAGATATGGGCGCGATAATTACGATCGTCGTGACAATGCGAGGCCGCTGACTGAACGACATCGAGAGGTAATTGCTCCGTGGCTGTCCGTGCAATCATGACGCCTGTGACAACACCACGATCGGTGCGCACTAGAATATTGATCAGCATAAGGCCGCCCGGACCGAATTGCCCGGTGAGCACCGGATGCCAGACTCCGGCCGGCAGGGGCAATGTATGCCCACCGAACGGTATCGTTCCTGTAAGTGACGCAGTGATATCGGGTGTCATCAGGCGATTGGTGTCGTCCGGCGCGTCTGCTTGTGCCTGAGAGCCTTGCCCGTTATTGACGGCCTGATCCCTCGCAGTGGATGCGGTGGCAGCGCCATTCGGGGGCTGCATGCCGGGCAGCCGCTGAAGCCATGGCGCATGGGCAAGCATCCAGGGCAAGGGGAAGAAGAGGCTCATGATCGTGAAAAAGATCATGATATAGATCATGAGGCGCCATGCAGGGGCACGACGCCACAAGCGGGTGAAAGCTGACACTGACTATCGTTCCGGCAGGGTTCAGGGTGTCAGTCGCGCATTGAGCGAGACCGAGTCGTCAGCTATTTCGGCTTTGACACCGTCGTTGCTCATGACGAGACGAACGAGCTTCGCATTATTCTGGCGCGCCAGGATCAGGCTTTCACTGACCATGTCTTCGATCGAGCGAACCAGATCACGTGCCGAGGCCCCGGCACCCAACTTCTGCTGACGCTGCATGAGTTGGAAGAGCAGGTAGGCATCGATACCACCAGCTTCGACATTAAGCCCATAACCCTTGATCATCGCCTCGATTTCCAGCGCTGCTACCCGCGCAAGATCGAGGTCGCGCAGCTGACGGAAGACAAAGATACGATCCAGACGGTTCAGGACTTCGGGTGCAAAACCGGCCTTGCGCAGGGCTTCCGTCGACTCCGCACGCATCCTGTCTGCGTCGTCATGGAGACGATCGGCAATTTCGGTCAGTGCTTCTGTGGCAATATTGGAGGTGAGCATGAAGATGGCGCGCGTTGTAGATACCTGAGCGCCAGTTGAGGCCTCGGTCACGTGACCGTCATTCCATGCTGTCAGAAATTTTTTGAAAACGTCTGGATGCGCTTTCTCGATCTCGTCCAGCAACACGATCGCATCCGGCTTCTCCTGAAGGCCGCCCGTGAGCTTGCCGAAACTATCGGATCCTACATATCCCTTTGGCGAGCCGAAGAGCATGGTTGCAGCGTGTGGGCTGGACATCTGGGTCATGTCGAAATGAAGCAGGGGCCGGTCCATCTGCCGGGCGATCTGTTTTGCCAGATAGGTTTTTCCCGTGCCCGGAGGGCCGGCGAGGAGAAAGATTCCGACCGGCTTGTTACGCACAGTAAGAGCGAGACGGCGTCTCAACTGCTGGGCAATATCCTCGCAAACCTGATCCTGACCGACGACCTTGGCGCGCAGTCCGGCGGCCAATTCCTCGGCATTGATCGCGACTTCCTTCTGCTCTTGGGCGAGTAGCTCTTCGAGCGCAACGCGGTTTGTCAGGCGGGCGAGAATATCCATAACGAAACCTTTGCGACGGCGAAGCCCCTTGCGGGCTAGTTTTGTGGAGCGCACCTCATAGAGGAGGCCGGATATCGAGAGCAGAGCGGCGAGACCAGCAATGGGAGGATAGGCGTCCCTTGCCCAGGAGAGGAAATGAAGCAGCATTCCCCCTGAAAGGTGAAGCGAAACAGCAGCCTGAATGCTCGCAAGGATCAGAAAAATCACCATCATGACGGGCATGAGGCGATTGAGGGCGGGCATCAGGGCTTTCATTGTACGATCACGTCCAGAACAATCTGCTGATCAAGGCTGGCGAGGGGCGGGAGAACCTGAGCGCCAAGCGCCGTAAGTATGCCGGTCTCCAGCCCCCCAGCTGGAGGCTGAGTCAGGGGGGATATCGTGACCTCGCCAGCCAGATAGATAGGTAGAACCACAGCCTGCAATTCGGGTTTGAGAGTAAGTCGCTGCGTTAAACCACCCGAGGTGATGGCAATAGACTGGCCGGGTAGCCCCGCTATCTGAGCGATAGGCATGCGCACCAACCGCATGCGGCGATTTTTCACAGCGGCGAGTATGTTTGCCCTCTGCTGGGTATCGAAGCCTGAATGCGCCAGAGCTGACGAAGCCTGCCCGGGGGCAATCAGGGCAAACTGTGCACCCAGATGTCTGGCATCTGCCCGGATCTGGGGTTCACGGTCTAGCGAAGAGGTTGAAGCTTGCGGTGCGCGAGCCGCTGTCACGCCGCCATGAGCCGTGTTTTGCCAGTAGGCACCCCCCATGCATGCCATGACAACGGCAGACGCCAGGACGAGCTTCGAGGTCAACCCGCCGCTCTCGCGAGGGGAGTGATGGCCGCTGCCAACTGTCCCATGGGAGAGCGGCTTGAGTTGTGGCTCGGGCGTATCGTTCATCGCTGCGACTGTGGCAGGATAAAAACCATGACTGCAAGAGCCCTGTTACACGGGGAGTGTAATCAAAAGTTACGCATCACGCTTCCTGCCATGCACGAGTCTTGCATCAACGGCCGTCTTGGCCTAAACAGCCCGTATTCCTTTCATCTTTCGTCTTATCGGGGGGTGGCCTTGACGGGCCGCCTTTTTTGTCTTGGCCAATGAAATTCCCAGCCTGAACGGTCTTGAAGCGCGTATCGCGCAGCAGATCGAGCCGACCCTGACCGATCTCGGTTACGAGCTCGTGCGCCTGAGCGTGCTGGGCCGCGAAACGCCGACCATCCAGATCATGGCTGATCGCGCCGATGGGTCCCTGATCGGAATCGAGGATTGTGAGCAGATCAGCCACGCCGTTGGCGCCGTGCTGGATGTGGATGATCCGATCCCCGGCGCATGGACGCTTGAGGTTTCCTCTGCTGGAATCGATCGCCCGCTGACGCGCCTAAAGGACTGGGACCGTTTTGCGGGTCATCTGGTCAAGGCTGAGCTCGATCTGCCGCTCAATGGTCGCAAGCGCTTTTCGGGTATCATCACCGGAACGCGTGATAGTGCAGCCGTGATCCGTCTGGATGACGGCGAGGAAGCCGTTCTGCCCATCGACACGATCCGCAAGGCCCGTCTTGTGCTGACCGATGCGCTGATCGAGGCGAGTGCCGCGATGCTGGGCATTGCATCCGAGGATGAAGGGGCAGAAGAAGAGGAAGCGCCGCGTCGCAAGACGCCGAAGCTCAATCCTGCCAAGCCGGGCAAGGGATCGCGGCCCGGACGAAAGACACATTGAAGTTAGCGTTACTGGGTTTATCGCCTTTCCCGTTTCTGATGGTCCGCGCCGCACCGGCGCGCCGCATTTGAGGATTTCGTCTGATGGACACCTCCGTTACCCGTCCTGAGCTGCTTCTGGTGGCAGACGCTGTTTCGCGTGAAAAGAACATCGATCGTGAAGAAGTGCTGGAGGCGATGGAGCAGGCCATCCAGAAGGCCGGGCGCGCCAAGTATGGCCACGAAAAGGATATCCGGGCGACAATCGATCGCCGCTCCGGTGAAGTTCGTCTGTCACGCTGGACCGAAGTGGTCGAGACTGTTGAAAACGAGGACACCCAGATTCCGCTCGCCATTGCGGTGAAGTTCCAGCCTGAGATCAAGCTGGGCGAGCATTTGGTCGACCCGCTGCCGCCCATCGATTTCGGCCGTATCGCTGCCCAGACTGCCAAGCAGGTTATCGTACAGCGTGTTCGCGAATATGAGCGCAAGAAGCAGTATAACGAGTTCAAGGATCGCGTGGGCGAGATCGTCAACGGTACGGTCAAGCGTACGGAATACGGCAACCTCATGGTCGAGATCGGTCATACGGAAGCGCTGCTCCGTCGTGACGAACTGATCCCCCGCGAGTCGTTCCGCAACTCCGATCGCGTACGCGCCTACATCTATGACGTGCGTGACGAAACGCGTGGCCCGCAGATCTTCCTGAGCCGCACCCATCCTGCTTTCCTTGCCAAGCTGTTTGCGCAGGAAGTGCCGGAAATCTATGACGGCATCATCGAGATCAAGGCCGTGGCCCGTGATCCAGGATCGCGCGCCAAGATGGCCGTTGTCTCCAAGGATGCATCCATCGACCCGGTTGGTGCCTGCGTTGGTATGCGCGGCTCACGCGTTCAGGCCGTTGTAGCCGAGTTGCAGGGCGAGAAGATCGACATCATCCCCTGGAGCCCTCAGGCCGCAACCTTTGTGGTGAATGCTCTGGCTCCCGCCGAAGTGACCAAGGTGGTCATGGATGAGGAAGCCGGTCGCGTGGAAGTTGTCGTGCCGAACGAGCAGCTTTCGCTTGCCATCGGTCGCCGTGGTCAGAACGTGCGTCTGGCAAGCCAGCTCACGCGCTGGGACATCGACATTCTAACCGAGGCCGAAGAATCCGAGCGTCGGCAGGAAGAATTCCGCAAGCGTACCCAGCTCTTCGTCGATGCGCTCGATGTCGATGACGTGATCGCTGGCCTGCTGGTGACCGAAGGTTTCCACACTATCGAAGAGCTGGCTTATGCCGATCCGGATGAGCTGCATGCCATTGAGGGCTTCGATGAAAGCGTGGCCGAAGAGCTGATGCGCCGCGCCGAGGAATTCCTCGTGCAGAAGGAGCAGGAGCTGGACGACAAGCGTCGGGGCCTTGGCGTTGAGGATTCGATTGCCGAGCTGGGCGTGTTTACCAACGCCATGCTGGTGACGTTGGGTGAGAAGGGTGTAAAATCACTCGATGATCTGGCCGATCTCGCAGGCGACGAGCTTGTCGAAATGCTCGGCAGTGACAATATAGATGAAGACGCTGCCAATGAGATTATCATGGCAGCCCGTGCCCACTGGTTTGATGGTGAGCAGGCAGAAGCATCCCTCGAGGAAGGGGAGGCTTCCGACGTCTGAGATCCACCAAACACAGGCACCGAGTCCCGACTCCGATATCGAGCTTGACCTGATCGAACTCGATGATGAGAAGGGGCCGCAGCGGCGCTGCATCGTCTCTCGCGAGAGCGGGAACCCTGAAGTCATGCTGCGTTTTGTCGTCGCGCCCGATGGTACGGTCGTTCCCGATCTGGCGGCTAAGCTGCCAGGGCGGGGAATCTGGTTGAGTGCCAAGCGGGATGTGCTAGAAACCGCGCGGACGCGTCACCTGTTTTCTCGGGCAGCGCGTCAGCCGGTAAAGGTGCCTGAGGATATTGCGCAGGTGCTGGTTTCAGGAATAGAAGCGCGGCTGGTGCAGGGCCTTGGGCTCGCGCGTCGGGCCGGGCAGGCTCTCTGTGGGTTTGTTAAGTGTCGCGAATGGATTGCTGCCGGAAAGGCCGGCTTGGTGATCCAGGGATCGGGCGGAAGCCCGGATGAGTTGCGGCGTCTGATATCGGGAAACAACAAGGTTCCGGTACGGACGTTACCGGCCCAGATGCTCGCGACGGCATTCGGGCGGGAACATGCGGTCTATGTTGTGATAGCGCCCGGTGCGCTCGCGCAGCGTCTGATGGCTGAGCATGAACGATTTTTGGGGCTGACCGATGGGTTGGTTCCTGAGCCGCGCAATGAGCGGCTCGGACGGGAACAGGCAGGTATATGAGCGAAGGCAACGAACGGAACCAGGGCACTCAGGCTCAGGGCGGTCAGACAGATGGCCAGAATGTCCAGGATCAGGGCGCCCAGGCTCAGGGTGACCAGGGTAAGGGACGTCTGTCCCTGCGTCCGGGCGGGCGCATGGAACTCGGGCGCACGGTAGATGCGGGCTCTGTCCGACAGAGCTTCAGCCACGGCCGCTCCAAGGTGGTGCAGGTTGAAGTGCGCAAGAAGCGCGAGACGAATGAGCGCAAGGACGGCCGCGGTGCTGCCGGCGGCCGTGGTGGCCGCGCCGGTGCAGGACGTGCGCTGACTCCTGCGGAACTCGCCATCCGCCAGCGCGTGCTTGAAGAGCAGCGCAAGGAAGCGGCTCGCGAGGCTGCGCGTCTCGAAGAAGAAAAGATCCGTATCCTCTCCGCAGCCGAAGAGGCGAAGCGTGAGGAAGAGGCACGTGCCGAGGCAGCAGCCCGCGAGGTTGAGGCCCAGCGTGAAGCTGAAGAGCATGACCGCCAGATGGCAGCCGCGGCTGAAGATCAGGCGAAGCAGGAAGCTCTCGAGGAGCAGCGCAAGGCGCGTGCCGCTGAGCGCGAGCGCGAGGAAGCTGCACGCCGTGCGCCGCTCGAGGCGACTGAGTCGGCCCGTCGTACTGGTGGCGTGCAGCTTGCTGCCCCGATGGAACGTCTGCGTCCGCTGGCCGAACGTGCCGTCATGGCGCCGCGTCCTGTCACGCCCAAGCCTGCGCCTGCCGCGGCCGGTGGTGCATCGGCTGCAGCGCCTCGCAATGAAACCCTGCATCTGCGTCGCGGTGGCGCTGGTGGCGAAACCGAGGACGATCGTCGCGCTGGTCCGCGCCGTGCCCCGGCCGCGCCGCCGCGCCGTGGTGCGCCAGCTGCGCCCAAGAAGAGCGGTGATTCGCGTCGTTCGGGCCGTATCGACGTCCGCGCCGCGATCGAAGGTGATGACGACAAGACGCGTTCGCTCGCTTCGGTTCGTCGCCAGCGCGACCGCGAGCGCCGTCAGGCCGAACTTGAGCGTCTCCGCGCCGATCAGGTCCGCGTGGTGCGTGACGTGATCCTGCCAGAATCCATCACGGTGGCCGAGTTGGCGAATCGTATGGCGCTGCGCCAGGCTGAAGTCGTCAAGGCACTCATGAAGATGGGTGTGATGGCCACGGCCACGCAGCTGATCGACGCCGATACGGCCGAACTGGTCATTAGCGAATTCGGCCATCGCGTCCGTCGCGTTGCCGAGAGCGACGTGGAACTGGGCATCGAGGGTGTGGAAGACCGCGAGGAAGACCTCGTGACACGCGCTCCGGTCGTGACCGTCATGGGCCATGTCGACCACGGCAAGACCTCGCTGCTCGATGCGCTGCGCACAACTGATGTGGCAGCTGGCGAAGCCGGCGGCATCACCCAGCATATCGGCGCCTATCAGGTGACGGTGCCCAGCGGCGCGAAGATCACCTTCGTCGACACGCCTGGCCATGAAGCGTTTACCTCGATGCGTGCCCGCGGTGCTTCGGTCACTGACGTGGTTGTGTTGGTTGTGGCAGCCGATGACGGCGTGATGCCGCAGACGATTGAGGCCATCAAGCACGCCAAGGCTGCCGATGCCCCGATCATTGTGGCGATCAACAAGATCGACAAGCCGGGTGCAAACCCCGACCGGGTACGTCAGGCCCTGCTGAGTCACGAAATCGTGGTGGAAGCCCTCGGCGGTGACGTGCAGGATGTCGAGGTTTCGGCGCTCAAGCGTACGGGTCTGGACAAGCTGGAAGAGGCCATTCTGCTGCAGGCAGAAGTGCTCGACCTGAAGGCGAATCCGAACCGCGTGGCTGAAGGTTCGGTCATCGAAAGCCGTCTGGATCGCGGTCGCGGTCCGGTGGCAACGGTTCTGGTGCAGAAGGGCACACTCAAACGCTCCGACATCGTCGTGGCTGGTGCCGAGTGGGGTCGCGTTCGCGCCATGCTGGATGACAAGGGACGCCAGCTCAAGGATGCTGGTCCGTCCATGCCCGTCGAGCTTCTGGGTATCACAGGCGTTCCCGGTGCCGGTGAACCGTTCGTGGTCGTCGAGAACGAGAACCGTGCCCGTGAGATTTGCGAGTTCCGTCAGCGCAAGCAGAAGGACAAGATGGCAGCCGGTCGTGCCGCAGCCCGCGGTACGCTTGACCAGATGCTGGCCCGTATCCAGGCGGGTGAGCAGAAGGAAGTGGCTCTGCTCATCAAGGCAGACGTGCAGGGTTCTGCCGAGGCCATTGAGGCTTCAGTGCTCAAGCTCGAGCATGAGGAAGTTCGTATCCGCGTGCTGAATGCCTCTGTCGGTCAGATCACCGAGAGCGACATCCAGCTGGCCAAGGCATCGAACGCCATCATCGTGGCATTCAATGTTCGCGCTACCACGCAGGCCCGTGAAATGGCCCAGCGTGAGGATGTGGATATCCGCTACTACTCGATCATCTATCAGGTGACCGACGATGTGGAGCAACTGGTCAAGGGCAAGGTTGCGCCCAAGCATCGCGAGAAGTTCCTCGGTTACGCCGAGATCCGTCAGGTCTTCAACATCACGAAGGTCGGCAAGGTCGCGGGTTGCTATGTCACCGAGGGCGTGGTCAAGCGTGGCTGTGGCGTGCGTCTGCTGCGTGACAACGTGGTGATCCATGAAGGCGAGCTGAGCCAGCTCAAGCGTTTCAAGGATGACGTCAAGGAAGTGGCTCGCAACTACGAGTGCGGTCTCTCCTTCGCTGGCTACAACGACCTGCGCGAAGGCGACATGGTTGAGTGCTACGAGATGGAAGTGATCCCTGCATGAGGGGTTCGCGTTCCAAGGTGCCGGGCTTTTCAGGGCC
Organism: Asaia sp. SF2.1; assembly: GCF_000505765.1. Lineage (NCBI taxonomy): Bacteria > Pseudomonadati > Pseudomonadota > Alphaproteobacteria > Acetobacterales > Acetobacteraceae > Asaia > Asaia sp. SF2.1. The sequence goes on from NZ_AYXS01000045.1 coordinate 146,279, forward strand.
CGGCGACGCCGGTGGCCCTTCACAGCGCCAGCTGAGAATGTCCGAGGAGGTCCGTCGTGTTCTTTCGGATCTCTTCGCCCGCACCGAGTTCCGTGATCCAGAACTTTCGGGCGTACATGTGACGGTCAATGAAGTGCGCATCTCTCCCGATTTTCGCCACGCCACGGCTTTTGTTAGCCGTCTGGGGCGTAGCGATATCGAGGAAGTGCTGCCTGCACTCAAGCGCGTGGCGCCGTTTCTGCGTACAGGACTCTCCAAAACCCTGCGCTCGCGGATCGTGCCGGAAATCCATTTCCAGCCCGATACCGCGCTCGAACATGCGATGGAAATGGATGCGCTGATGCGCACACCGGAAGTCCGTCGTGATCTTGATTCTGAAGACTGAGTGGAGCGACCCGTCATGGGACGCAAGAAAGGGCAGGATATCGATGGCTGGCTGGTCGTCGACAAGAGCCTGAAAATCGGTTCGACCGATGTGGTGAACAAGGCGCGCCGCCTGTTCGATGCCAAAAAGGCCGGACATGGCGGCACGCTGGACCCCTTGGCGACGGGCATCCTGCCGGTCGCTTTCGGTCAGGCCACCAAGACGATCCCCTATATCATGGACGCCACCAAGCGTTATCGCTTCACGCTGTTCCTTGGTGAGTCGCGCACGACCGATGACCGTGAAGGCGAGGTCGTGCTGACAAGCGAGCATCGCCCCAGTGATGCCGAATTGCGCGCGGCTCTCCCTGCGCTCACCGGTGATATCATGCAGGTGCCGCCGGTCTATTCGGCGCTCAAGGTGGATGGCGAGCGATCCTATGACCTCGCACGGGCCGGGCGACCGCCCGATCTGCCGCCCCGACCTGCGCGCGTTGACTTCGTCACGCTCGTCGACCGTCCTGATCGTGACCATGCCGTGTTCGAGGTTCAGTCGGGCAAGGGCGTGTATATGCGCAGCCTTGCACGTGACATCGCTTTGGCCTGCGGGACAGTCGGGCATATTGCCGTATTGCGCAGGACCAAATGCGGCCCGTTTGACGAGACCCATGCGATAACACTGGACAAGCTGGTTCAAAATGACGACAAGGCCGATGCACTTTCAGCGCTTTTGCGCCCGGTCTCGACCGCGCTGGCCGACATCCCGGCTCTGGCCGTGACCGACGCAGAAGCACAGGCCTTGCGCTTTGGACAGAGCCTATCTCTGGCCGATTGCGCCGCTCTGATGCTGACACCGCAGGAGGGTGACGTCCTGCAGGCCCAGGAGGGGAAGTGTCTTGTCGGTTTGTGCCGCGTCCAGGAGGGCCGTCTCAAGCCGATACGGATATTCGAGTCGTTTAAATACGGAGACAGAGATGTCGATTACAGCTGAACGCCGCACGGCGCTGATCGAAGAATTCAAGACCAACCCGACCGACACCGGGTCGCCGGAAGTGCAGGTTGCACTGCTGAGCGAGCGTATCGTCAACCTGACGGGCCATCTGCAGACGCACAAGAAGGACTTCCACTCACGTCGTGGTCTTCTGATGCTCGTTGGCCAGCGTCGTGGCCTGCTTGACTATCTCAAGCGCAAGGATCAGGGCCGCTACCAGACCCTTATCGAGCGTCTCGGCCTGCGCCGCTAATATGCTCGGGCGGAGGGTCATGCCTCCGCCGCCTCCCGTCGTCATTCTGGCGGCGGGATACCAGGCTTCGTCACTGAACGTTGAAGCTGGAGACAGAACCGGCCTTCGGCGTTTCAGGCCACATGGTGACATGCCGGTCCGATCCCGGCCTTTCTTGCCATGCCGTCCGAAACGCTGCCAGCCAGTCAGGGCCCGTTCCCTTCAGATCACCGTAACCGGTGCCAAAGCCCCCTAATCAGGACAGAATGATGTTCAACTACTTCCGCAAGGAAATCGACTGGGCCGGACGCCCGCTCGTTCTGGAAACCGGCAAGATTGCCCGTCAGGCTGATGGTGCTGTTGTCGCCACCTATGGCGATACGGTTGTGCTCTGCACCGCCGTTGGCGCCAAGTCGGTCAAGCCGGGCCAGGACTTCTTCCCGATGACCGTCAACTATCAGGAAAAGGCCTATGCAGCTGGCCGTATTCCTGGCGGCTTCTTCAAGCGTGAGGGCCGTCCGTCCGAGAGCGAGACCCTGATCTCGCGTCTGATCGACCGTCCGATCCGCCCGCTCTTCCCTGAGAACTTCCGCAATGAAGTGCAGGTCACGGCGACCGTTCTCAGCCATGACATGGAAAACGACCCCGCACTGGTTGCGCTGATCGGCTGCTCGGCCGCGCTCACCCTTTCGGGTATTCCCTTCTATGGTCCGGTTGGCGTGGCTCGCGTGGCCCGCATCAATGACCAACTCGTCATCAACCCGACCATTGCGGAGATGAAGGAGAGCGCGCTCGATCTCGTCGTCGCCGGGACGAGCGAAGGCGTGCTGATGGTTGAATCCGAAGCTTCCGAGCTTTCGGAAGAGATCATGCTCGAAGCCGTGACCGCAGGCCATGCCTCCTTCCAGCCTGTGATCGATGCGATCATTGATCTGGCCGAGCACGCCGCCAAGCAGCCTTGGGACCTCGAAGGCCCCACCAAGGAGCAGATCGCCCTGCGCAAGCGCGTGGAGAAGATCGGCACCAAGCTGATGGCCGACGCCTATAAGGAAAAGGCCAAGCAGGCACGCTACGAGAAGATCGCGACCGCCAAGGCGCGCATCATCGAAGGCTTGACCGAGGAAGGTCTGGACGTCGATATGGCCAAGCCGATGCTCAAGGAGCTCGAGGCCCAGGTCGTTCGCGGCGCCATCCTGAAGACCGGCATCCGTATCGACGGTCGCGACACCAAGACGGTGCGCCCAATCGTGTCTGAGGTCGGCATCCTGCCGCGCGCCCATGGTTCCTCGCTCTTCACGCGTGGTGAGACGCAGGCTCTGGTCGTTGCCACGCTGGGCACCACCCAGGACGAGCAGATCATTGACGCCCTTGAAGGCGAGTACCGCTCGAACTTCATGCTGCATTACAACTTCCCACCCTATTCGGTTGGTGAGTGCGGCCGCATGGGAAGCCCGGGCCGTCGCGAGATCGGCCATGGCAAGCTGGCTTGGCGCGCGCTACACCCGCTGCTGCCGGGCAAGGACCGCTTCCCCTACACGGTGCGTATCGTTTCCGAGATCACCGAGAGCAACGGGTCGTCCTCGATGGCCACCGTTTGCGGTTCCTCGCTGGCGCTGATGGATGCCGGCGTGCCGCTGCCGCGCCCCGTTGCCGGTATCGCCATGGGCCTGATCAAGGAAGATCGTGGCTACGCCGTGCTGTCCGACATCCTGGGTGACGAAGATCATCTTGGTGACATGGACTTCAAGGTGGCCGGTACTGAATCCGGTATCACTGCGCTCCAGATGGACATCAAGATCACCTCGATCACGCCGGAAATCATGAAGGTGGCGCTCGAGCAGGCCCGTGACGGTCGTATCCACATCCTCGGCGAGATGGCCAAGGCGATCGATGAAGGTCGCGAGGGGGTCTCGCGCAATGCACCGAAGATCACCACCATGAACATCGCCAAGGAGAAGATCCGCGATGTGATCGGTTCGGGTGGCAAGGTCATTCGCGAGATCGTCGAGTTCTCGGGTGCCAAGGTGGATATCAACGACGAAGGTGTCATCACCATCGCTGCCTCGAATGACGAGCAGGCCCAGAAGGCCATCTCGCGCATTGAGGGCATCGTGGCTGAGCCGGAAATCGGCCGCATCTACGATGGCAAGGTCGTCAAGACTGCCGATTTCGGTGCGTTCGTGAACTTCCTCGGGCCGCGCGACGGTCTGGTGCATATTTCCGAGCTGACCGATGGTCGCGTTGCCAAGACCACCGATGTCGTGAAGCAGGGCGACGCTGTGAAGGTGAAGGTTGTCGGTTTCGACGACCGCGGCAAGGTCAAGCTGTCGATGCGCGTTGTCGATCAGCAGACCGGCGCCGATATCTCGGAGAGCGTCGGTGCAAAGGCCGCTCGTCCGACCAGGCAGCGTGACGCTGACTGATCTCCCGTTTCAGGAGGAGGGCCATGAATGGGCCTCCTCCCTCGGAGTACAACACAGATTATGATGTCGATTGATACCGTCCGCATGTCTGGCCGGGAAGTTCTCCCCCTCGTTGAGGGTGGTAAGGGCGTCTCGGTTTCGACCGGTATATCAGCAGGCCACTGGGCTGCTGCTGGTGGCGTGGGCACTGTCTCTGCCGTCAATGCCGACAGCTATGATGCAGATGGCAACCGTATCCCCCAGATCTATTCGGGCCGTACGCGCCGTGAGCGTCATGAGGAACTGATCCGCTACGCGATCGAGGGCGGTATCACCCAGGTTCGCATTGCCCGCGAAATTGCAGGCAGCAAGGGCATGATCAACGCCAATCTCCTGTGGGAGATGGGCGGTGCCGAGCAGGTGATCGAAGGTATCCTCGAGGGTGCCCCCGGGATGATCGACGGGCTGACCTGCGGCGCAGGCATGCCGTATCGTCTGTCGGAAATCGCCGCACGTCATAGAGTGCATTATTATCCGATCGTCTCTTCGGCGCGCGCTTTCAACGCGCTGTGGAAGCGTTCGTACAGCAAGACATCCGAATTGCTGGGCGGCGTGGTTTACGAGGATCCCTGGCGGGCGGGCGGCCATAACGGGCTGTCGAACACCGAGAACCCGCTTAAGCCGGAAGACCCCTATCCCCGCGTTGCCGCGCTGCGCAAGTCCATGAACCAGTTCGGTCTCGAGACCGTGCCGATCATCATGGCTGGCGGTGTCTGGTGGCTCGAGGAATGGGCGCACTGGTTCAATAATCCCGAGGTCGGCCCGATCGTGTTCCAGTTCGGCACACGCCCGTTGCTGACTCAGGAGAGCCCTATCCCTGACGCATGGAAGCGTCGCCTGCGCCGACTGCATGAAGGCGATGTGTATCTCAATCGCTTCTCGCCCACCGGCTTCTATTCATCGGCTGTGAACAACAGCTTCATGCGGAACCTGCGCGGGCGTTCCGAGCGTCAGGTGGCCTATAGCAGCGAACCTGTGGGCGAGCATGATACGGCTCATGGGATCGGTGCACGCAAGCGCGAGGTCTGGATGACCGCAACGGATCGCGAGCATGTTCTGGTATGGGAGGCTGCAGGCTATACCGAGGCTATGCGCACACCGGATTCGACACTTGTTTTCGTCACGCCTGAAGAAAGCCGCGTGATCGTGGCCGATCAGGTGGCCTGCATGGGCTGTCTTTCGGAATGTCGCTTCTCCAACTGGAGCCAGCGCGGCCCGAACTATACCAACGGGGCGAAGTCCGATCCACGTTCCTTCTGCATCCAGAAGAGCCTGCAGGACATTGCTCATGCCGATGACAGCATGGGGATCGAGGCCGCCGACCAGTTGGTTGATCATAACCTGATGTTTGGTGGGACGAACGCATGGCGTTTCGGTTCCGATCCGTTCTATGCTGATGGCTTCACGCCGACAGTCGGTCAGCTTGTCGAACAGATCATGACGGGGCGCTGAGCGCCCTCAAACAGCGGAGGTGCGAAACGGCATGATGAAGGGCAAGACCCGGCTTTCTGCCTCTCGCCCTCTGGCTGCCTTTCTGACAACCTCCACAAACCATCTCGCGCGTTATGCCATCACGCTCACGCCCGAGCAGCTGAGCCTGTACGAAGGCGCGCGAGCGGGCCTTGTCACGGCGCTCGCCCTGACCCCCTCCCTTTTCTTCGACCAACCCGTTCTCGCATGGATTGCCTTTGCCTGTTTTTGGGCCTGTCTGATTGATCCGGGCGGCCCCAATCGCGAGCGCTTTCAAGTTCTGGGCGGGTTCACGCTGGCCGGCACCCTTCTTGTGTTCGGGGTTTCCAGCCTGAGCCTGTTCGGTCCCTGGGCCACCGTGCCGCTTGTGGCGCTCATCGGTCTGGGTTGCGGTCTGGCGCGCATGTTTTCTCCGGCGGTCATGCAGCTTTGGGCGCTGGCCGGATGTGCCGCCGTTGCAGCTACCGGTTTTCCATCGCCTCCGCGTCAGGCGGCTGAGATTGCGGGTCTGTTCTTCGCGGGGGGTGCCCTGGCGACGCTGTTCTGCCTGGTGCTTTGGCGGCAGCAGCCTTATGCTCCGGCGCGTCGTAGCCTTTCGGCAACGTTCTATATTCTGGATCTGATGGCGCGCGAGTTGTCAGCCGGCCGCCTGCGTGAGGCCGTGCATCGTCAGGCGGCGCGAAACGCGATCGAACGTGCCCGAACCTTGCTGCTGATGCTCGATGCGCGTCATGGCAATGTGCGCCTGCGCCGGCGTATGGAAGCGACACTCATGGCGGCCGAGCGCGTCTTTACCGCTCTATTGGCGCTGGAGCATCTCTCACAGAATGGGCCTTTATCACCTGAGCTGCGCGTCCTCCTCGGGCGGCTTGGTATGGCCTGCCACGAGTGCATGCGGCAGGTGGCGCGGCCTGAGCCCGATTTTCGTATTCTTGGGCAACTCGCACAGCGCCTCGACAGGGAGTCGCGCAACGGTGGTGTGGTGAACGCCATGCCTGTCATCGCCTGCGCCGCGGCTTTCCAGCAAATGATCGCCGCGTTTTCACGCCGCCATCGTGAGGAAGGTGAGGGACAATCCGGGCGCGGGCGCGCTTTGACTCCTTTGATATGGCGCCATGCACTTCGTCTTTCTCTGGCGCTTACCCTGACCCAGATCGTCTGTCTGTATGGCGGCGAAGGGTTTTCCTACTGGGCGCTGATCGCGGCACTGCTGGTCATGCAGCCAGCTGGCAACCTGACCATTGTGCGCAGCATGGAGCGTGTTGTGGGCAGCATCGGGGGCAGTCTGCTCGCGGCGCTTTGCGCTCTGATGCTGCCCGGCAAAATCCCCCTCCTGATCGCAGCGGTTTTTCTCTCTCTCGCTGCGATTGCGACCCGTGCTGTCAATTACACCATGCTGGTGTTCTTCCTGACCGGATTGGTGGTCGTTATTGCCGAGGCGCTGATGCCGGGAGGCGGCATCGTGTGGGCGCGCGTGCTGGACAATCTGATCGGCAGCGGGATCGCTCTGCTTTGCGTCCTGCTGCTCTGGCCCCAGCGCGGCGATTCCGACCGGGAGACGCTGGTCAGGCGTGCGATACTGGCCCATTGCCGTTATGCCAGCCTTGTTCTCTCGGGCGATACGGATCAGGGCCAGACCGACAAGGCGCAGCGTGAGGCCGGGATGACAACCATTGCTGCCGAGTTCTCTCGTGGGGGACTGCCTCTGTTCGGCGGGCTCGCGACGCAACTGCGCGATGGGGAGTCACGGGATGTGCAGGCCGTCCTGCGGGCGCTGCGTCGCCTGAGCGGCGAACTGACCCTCTATCGCTTCGATATGCAGAACGGGCTGCGAAGCCCTGACCTGCAGGAAGCGGAACGCTTCGAGCGGTGGGCGCAGGCGATCGCGTCTGAGGGAAAGTCCCGTGGCGTGAAGATCGTGCCGCAAGATGCCGAAAGGAAGGGCCCTCTCGCCATGCAGGAAGTACTCACTTGGCTCAATGACGAGACAGCTTTGATGCGGCTGGGGCAGAGGGCCGGGCTTCAGAACAAGGCGGCAGGAGATGCCGTGACTTGAGGCCGTCCCCACGTGCTCGGCAATAAGAGCAGCGAGAAATCAGATCAGGCAGAGTTCGGACAGGCTGCGTCTGAGCGCCGGGGGGAGGTTTTCGATCCCCGTCGCTGCGGGTGACGAGCCCAGATCGATGGGCGCGTCCTCGGGCTTCAGATAACGCCAGCCTTGGAATGGACGCATGGCGCGCGGCTGAACCGGAATGATCTCGTCAGTAACGAGGATATGGGTGCCTAACTGGCCATCAGGGCGCGTAAAGGGTCGGAACCCTATAATTGGCTGACGGCAGAGCACCAGCCCGCCCATCACCCGGAAAAGCGAGCCCTGCCCACTGATCTCATCGGCCTGTTTGGGCATTGTGCGCGTGCGTATGACACCGCACCCCTCGACACGCTCGCCGCGCTGCATCCAGGCGGCGAGTTCATCAAGGGTCGTGCAACCGACGACCAGTTTGATCATGTGCAGCAAGGATCAGTGCTTTCCCATGAAGCCCTGCGCCCAGCCGGCATAGAGCTTCTTGAAGCGATCGACATCGATAGTCTGTACGATGCTGACCTTGCGGACGCCCATTGCTTTGGGTGCCAGGGCATCAGGCCACACATAGGCGTGGCCATAGCCAATGCCCTTGCCGATCTCGACATCCATATAGGCATCCTGCTTCCTGGTAATGAGGGAGGGATCGGCCACGATGGCGCTCGTGACTTCATCCCACATGGCCAACGGGACATAGTAGCGCACGAGATAATCGGTGGCGGCCGAGCGATGATCTTTCGCAATGGCCTCGACCTCAGCCTTGCTGAGCACCACGTCATTGGAGACATTGGCAACAGAGGTGATATGGGCCCAGGGTGCGGTCAGGGTGATATGGGCGGCCTCGGGATCGAAAATCAGATTGAAATCCGATCCGTTATCCGCATTGCCGGTGACAGACATCATTGCTAGGTCAAGATAGCCGCCCATAAAGACAAGCTGCTTCGCCGTGCTCGCAAAGCTTGGATCCAGCCGAATGGCCAGTGCCAGGTTGGTCATCGGGCCAGCTTCGATGATCGTCACCTCATGGGGGTGAGCATGGACCTGCTGGATCATGAACAGCGCAGCAGGGATGCCCTGAGGCTGAAGCGCGGGTTTGCCATCGGGGGTCGGGGCAACAGCGGGCTGCGTGTCAGGGGTCTTGTCCATAGACCCCATGCCACCCCACGCCCCTTTCCAGGGCAGGCTGCCATATTGCTGCTCGCGCAGGCGCGTGAGCGCCACTGTGTTGATCAGGGGTTGGGTTGCCCCGTCATAAACCGGCACATCACGATGCCCCGAAATTTCCAGAAAGCGGCGGATACGCGCGCTTTCGGCATTTTCCCAATCATCGCCAGCCACGACCGTCAGGCCAAGAACCTTCAGTTTCGGGTTGTTCAGCAGGGGGATGACGGATTGGATGTTCGAGCCGCCCGGGCCCAGATAGTCATTATCGGCAATCACAAGCTCCGGACCGTTCCGGGTTTCGGCGGAGGCTGTGCCGATGGTGAGGGCGGCAAGCGCCAGACTGGCAAGGAAACAACGCATAAGCTGGTTTGACTCCGGAAAAGCGGGACGGTTCCCTGTGTCTCATACTGTGAGCAATAAAGTCTTAAGGGAAGGGGTGATGAACGTCATCTCGTGGCGTGCAGGGTGTTCATGCAGTCTGAATAATCACAAGGCTGAGGGGCGGTGACTCGCGGGTGATCAGAGGACCAGAGCACCCAGCAGGGCTTCGAGCCTCACACGACCTTCGTCCGTGGCAATGAGCCGGTTGTCCTGAAGGCTGAGATAATTCTCTTCCTGCGCCGCCTCGAAAATCATCGGGTCCACACACTCGGCCAGTTGGCGCCCTGTACGCTTTGCGAACCAGTCCAGATCGATCCCTTCGCGCAGGCGTAACCCCATCAGGAGCGCCTCGCGCCCGCGTTCCTCGGATGACAGAGGCGTTTCCTCGGTCGACCCGCTTCCTCGCTGTTCGACACGGTCTGCCCAGATTTCCGGAGCACGATGCCGCCGTGTGGCCAGAAGTGTGTCGTCCAGCGTCAGCCTGCCATGCGCTCCCGGCCCGATGCCGATATAATCCTGATAGCGCCAGTAGGTGAGGTTGTGACGGCTCTCGGCACCGGGGCGGGCATAATTCGAGATTTCGTAATCCCGCATTCCGAAAAGGCCTGCGATTTCGGCAGTCTTTTCATACAGGCGAGCGGCTTCATCTCCCTCAGGCAGGGTGAACCGCCCCTGTCGATAGAGCGCCTCGAACTTCGTGCCTTGTTCGATGGTGAGCTGATAGAGGGACAGGTGATCGGAGGCGAGGGCAAGGGCCTCGCGCAGCTCTGCCTCCCACGCGCCCAGGCTCTGGCCGGGGCGGGCATAGATCAGGTCGAAGGAAAGCCGCGGGAAGAGGGTGCGCGCTGTCTCCAGAGCCTGCACGGCCTGTCCAGCCGAATGTTCACGGCCCAGAAAACGCAGGGAGTCCTCGTTCAGACTCTGGATGCCGAGCGATATCCGATTGACCCCCGCCTGAGCAAAGCCGGCGAGTTTCTCGCGCTCCACACTGGTCGGATTGGCTTCGAGCGTGATTTCGAGATCAGGCGCGGCGTCGAAATGGTGCAGGGCATCCTGAATGATCAGGGCGACAGTTTCAGGGCGCATGAGCGACGGTGTGCCGCCACCGAAAAAGATCGAGCGCAGGCTGCGCCGCCCCGTGCGGGCAGCATCATGGGCGAGCTCCTGACGCAGCGCCGCTGTGAAGCGCTCATGCGGGATGACGTCGCGCACATGCGAGTTGAAGTCGCAATAGGGGCATTTGGCCAGACAGAAGGGCCAGTGCACATAGAGCGAGAGCGGCGGTGCTACGCTCAGATTGCGATCCTCACACCAAGCTCGACCACACGATCAGGCGGAATACGGAAGAATTCGGTGCTGGGCACAGCATTGCGTACCATCAGCAGGAACAGCCACATGCGCCAGATTGAAAGCTTGGGCAGGGTGGAGCGTACGACGAGCTCACGCGAGACGAAATACGACGCCTGGATGGCATCGAACTCAACCCCGGTCGCATTCAGTTCCTCCAGGGCCTTGGGCAGATTGGGCATTTCCATGAAGCCGTAGCGCACAATCACACGGTGAATATTCGGCGCCAGCTCCTGCACCATCGCACGATGGCCGCGCTCTGCTTCGGGCTGATCGAGGTTCTGCACCGTCACGAACAGAACGTGGTCGTGCAGCACCTTGTTATGCTTGAGATTGTGCAGGAGGCAGGTGGGGACGGTATCGGGATTGGCCGTCAGGAACACGGCCATGCCGGGCACCCTGACGGTGCGTGACTGCGGCAGACGCGCCAGAAAGGACGCCATGGGCAGTGAATCTGCCATCTGGCGGGTGCGGATCAGGCTGCGACCGCGCGCCCATGTGGTCATGAGAATGGTGGCAGAAACACCGATCGCCAGAGGCACCCAGCCGCCATCGGGGATCTTAAGCACATTCGCTGCAAAGAAGGTTCCATCGCTGAGCAGGAAGAACCCAAAGACGAGACCTGCCAGAGGAGCGCTCCAGTTGAACACGCGACGGAACACCACCATGGCCAGAACGGCCGTGCACATGAAGGTGCCTGTGACGGCAATGCCGTAAGCCGCTGCCAGAGCCGAGGAAGAGCGGAAGGAGAGAACGAGCAGGATCGACCCCAGGGCAAGCACCCAGTTGAACACGGGAAGATAGATCTGTGCCTCTTCCTCCGCGTTGGTGTGGGTGATGCGCATACGGGGCAGATAGCCCAGCTGGATAAGCTGGCGGCAGAGCGAGAAGCCACCGGAAATGCCGGCCTGGCTGGCAATCACGGTTGCCATGGTGGCAAGGAGCAGAAGCGGAATCTGGGCCCAGCCGGGGGCCAGATGGTAAAACGGATTTTGCAGCGCCGCCGGGTTGCGCAGAAGCAGGGCACCCTGACCCAGATAATTCAGCGTCAGGGACGGCAGGACGAAAAACAGCCACGCATAGCGGATGGGTGTCCGACCGAAATGCCCCATATCGGCATAAAGCGCCTCGGCACCTGTCACGGAGAGAACGACAGAGCCCAGGGCGATGAAGGCCAGCCATCCGTGATAGAGCACGAACTGCGCGGCGTAATAAGGCGACAGCGCCATCAGGATATGGGGCGTCTGGGCGATGGAATGGATGCCCATGACGGCCAGCGTCAGAAACCAGACCATCATGATCGGACCAAAGGCACGACCGATCTTGCCAGTGCCAAGTGCCTGCGCGCTGAACAGGGCGATCAGGATGATGATCGCCACCGGTATGATGATGTGGGAGGCTGATGGCACCGAGACCTCGATACCTTCAATGGCCGAGAGAACCGAAACCGCTGGGGTGATGATACCATCACCAAAGAAGAGGCAGGCCCCGCCAATACCTACAATGCCGAAGAACCAGCGATATTTCGGCGATTTGCAGACACGCTGTGCCAAAGACATGAGCGCGATGATACCGCCTTCGCCATCATGATCGGCACGCATGACGAGCATGACGTATTTGATGGTGACGACCAGCATGAGCGCCCAGAAAATCAGGCTCTCGATACCCATGATCTCCCAGCTTTCCGCCGGATGACGGATCGAGCCGACGATCTGGACAGAGGCCTGAAAGGCGTATAGCGGGCTGGTGCCGATATCGCCATAAACCACCCCCAGAACGCCCAGAAGACCGGCCAGACCGACAGGGGCTTTCTTGTGCAGGCCGTCATTCGCGCCGAACTCGCGGATGGAGCCCTGCCCGTCGGTTGCGTTTCTGACAACGGACCCTGGTTCTGCAGTGGTGGAACCTGGCTGTCCGGCAGGCCTGTCTGTCATTTCTGTTCCATCTCATGGCAAGCGCGAGGCAAGCACGGGGGCAAATACGATGCGTGATACACATAGATGTGAGCGATCACTGACATAAAGCCTGCCATACGATCATTCGTCCTGTCGCCGCAAGCATGGCGTGGCCGAAATCAGATGGTGGGACGGCTGCCGAAGATAGCGGTGCCAACGCGCACGAGTGTTGCGCCATGGGCGATGGCGGTTTCGAAATCGGCTGACATGCCCATGGAGCACTCTGCCAGACCATGAGCCTGCGCCAGCTGTGCAAGGTATGCGAAGTGGGGGGCTGGTGCCTCATCCTCGGGAGGGATGCACATCAGTCCCTTCACAGCGTTGCCAAAACGCGTCCGGCACAGCGTGATGAATGTATCGGCCTCCTCGCGCGGGATACCCGATTTCTGAGGCTCATCACCTGTGTTGACCTGCACGAACAGGTCAGGCAGGCGGCCAAGGCGGTCACCTGCCCGGGCGATCGCATCCGCCAGGCCAGGTCGATCGAGGGATTCAATGCAATCGGCCACGCGACATGCGTCCAGGGCCTTGTTGGTTTGCAGGCCACCGATGATGTGCAGGCGCAAATCAGGCCAGGTTTCGCGCAGGGCGGGGAACTTCTCTCTGGCTTCCTGCACGCGGTTTTCGCCGAACAGGCGTTGCCCGGCCTCAAGGGCCTGCTCGATGGCGGCAGCCGGATGAAACTTGCTGACGGCAACGAGTTGAACGCTTTCCCTTGGGCGCTGGGCTGTCAGGCAGGCGGCATCGATACGCGCACGAATCCGGTCGAGACGGGAGGAGAGCGTGTCGTTTGTCATGGCCATATCCGCAAGTTGTTGCTGTTAAGATGCACGAAGGGGTAGCGCGGCGCTTCGCGAAATGCCATTGGCAAGGCAATGTCCAAAGCACCTTCTCAGATTCCCGCCGATCCGACCCGCGATCTGGCCTTCGATATTGTCTGCGGTGTCGTCGAGCATCGACGTATGCTGGAGACGACGCTCGACCGCAGCCCGCTGACCGACCCAAGGGATCGTGCAAGCGCTCACCGGCTTGCGGCGACCGTGCTGCGGCATATGGGCAGCATGACCGAATTGCTGCAACCGCTCCTTCGTCGCGAGCCGCCGGCACCCGTGCGCTGTGCGTTGCTGATGGGCGTGGCCCAGCTGCGTCATCTCGAGACCCCCCCTCATGCTGCCGTGGGTACGATCGTCTCCCTGCTGCGTCGTCGTGGGCTGGCGCCCTTTGCCGGGCTTGCCAATGCCGTGCTGCGGCGTGTGGCGCGCGATGGTGACGAACTGGCCGAGGGCCTTGATGCCGATCGGCTTGATGTTCCGGCCTGGCTCTGGACGGCCTGGGGGCACCGGGCTCGCGATATTGCGGCCGGCCTGCATCGCGAGGCGCCGATCGATCTGACCCTGAAACCGGGCGCTGCGGCGCCGGAAGGCGGGGAGATGATGCCCAATGGCAGTGTTCGTTTCGCACCGGGGACGCGGGTGACGGAGCTTGAGGGCTTCGAGGAAGGCGCGTTCTGGGTTCAGGATGCGGCTGCCACCATGCCAGCGCGACTGCTGAATATCTCGCCGGGACAGAGCGTTGTCGATCTTTGCGCGGCACCGGGTGGCAAGACGGCCCAGCTGGCTGTGGCCGGGGCCAAGGTCTATGCAGTCGAACGCGAGGAAACCCGCGCCAGGCGCCTCAAGCAGAATCTCGAGCGCCTAAGGCTCGATGCCGAAGTGGTTGTCGCCGATGCCTTGCAATGGCAGCCAGAAGAGAAAGTTGACGCGGTTCTGCTCGATGCGCCGTGCTCTGCGACGGGAACATTGCGTCGTCATCCGGACGTCCTGTGGGTCAAGCGCCCGCGTGATGTGCTGGCGCTTGCAAAGGATCAGGATCGCCTGATCGATGCCGCTGGCGCCATGCTCAAGCCGGGCGGCATCCTGCTTTACGCCGTGTGCTCCCTTCAGGATGAGGAAGGTCCTCAGCGCGTGGCAGCAGCGGTCAAACGCGGCTGGGTGCTTGAGCCTTTTACGGCTGAAGAGCTCGCGACCATGCCCGAGGCACTCACAAAACAGGGAACATTCCGCACTCATCCCGGCATGTGGGCCGAGCAGGGCGGTATGGATGGCTTTTTCGCTGCAAGGCTGCGCAAGACGGCCTGAGAAGGTTTGTTCAGAGAGCGCCGCCCGATGGGGCCGTGCCTGATGAGCAGCCCGATACGGAACGATCGACACAGAGAGAAGGTAGAACGATGCCCCAGTTGAAAACGCCCCTGATTGCACCGAGCATTCTCAGCGCCGATTTTGCGCGCATGGGCGAGGAAGTCGAAGCCGTGGTGCGCGATGGGGCCGACTGGCTGCATCTGGATGTGATGGACGGGCATTTCGTGCCCAACATGACATTCGGCCCTGGCATGGTGGCAGCACTGCGCAATCGTACCGACAAGCCCTTTGACGTGCATCTGATGATCGAACCGGCCGATGCCTTCATTGAGGCCTTCGCCAAGGCCGGTGCGGACCATATTCATGTCCACGTGGAAAATAACCCGCATGTGCATCGCACGCTTCAGCATATTCGCGCCCTTGGCAAGAAGCCCGGCATTGCCATCTGCCCCGGCACGCCGCCCGAAGCGCTCGAATATCTGCTCGACCTCGTCGACATCATTCTGGTCATGACCGTCAATCCCGGTTTCGGGGGGCAGAAATTCCTTGAGAGCCAGGTGCCCAAGATCCGCAAGCTGCGCCAGATGGCCGATGCGACGGGGCGCGACATCCGTATTGGCGTCGATGGCGGCATTGATCTCGCGACAGCGCCTCTCGCGACGGGTGCCGGTGCGGATATGATGGTCGCAGGGACTTCCATCTATGGTCAGGATGATTATGCTGCAGCAATCAACTCTTTGAGACAGGTTGGCAGCCTGTCCTGATAACCTGATCTGGGGGAACATACCGGCATGCTCGGACGCTGGGCGCGTGAAGCTCGTCTTTCATTTGCCCGGCTTCCATCGAGTGTGCCGGGGCTTGCGCGTGCGCCAGACCGGCCTGTCCATGCCATAAGGGATATCTGGCCCGGTAACCCGGATCATGGTGCCCTGCTCGTTAGCGGCACGGCCCGATTCGAGGGGCGGTCCATACCCCTGCGTGTGACAGATTGGGAATATGCCGATGTTTCCCCGGCAACACGTGACTGGCTGCAAGGCTTTACCTGGTTGCGCGATCTGCGCGCACTTGGGAGCGACGAAGCCCGGCTCTATGCCCGTTCGATCGTCAGCAGCTGGCTCGATCAGCCGCCAATTGATCCCCTTGTGCTCAATGCTACGGCGACAGGTGCCCGTTTGGCCTCCTGGCTTGGCCATTTTGATTTCTTCGCGGCGTCTGCCAGTGAGGGGTTCAGGCAGAGATTGATGGATCGCCTCCTTGTAGAGGGGCGGCTGGTTTCCATCATGCTGCCTCTCGCAGAACAGGGGTGGCGCAATTTCACGGCGCTCAAGGGGCTGCTTTCCGTCGCAGTGGCCATACCTTCGCAAACTGGGTTTCTGCAGCGCTTTCATCGCTTCCTGGATCAGGAAATCGAGCGGCAGATTCTGCCTGATGGTACGCTGCGCGAGCGCAGTCCGCTGGCGCAGATGGAAGCGACGCGGGAACTGGCCGAGATCAGTGTGTTCATGCGCATGGCGCAGCTCTCTCCGTCGGAGTCCGTTCAGAACGCCCTCGCACGGCTCTGCCCCGTTTTGCGTGCGCTCAGGCACGGTGATGGTGGATTGGCCCTGTTTCATGGCAGCAAGGAACAGGATGATCGCCAGATAGACAGGATCATCCAGTATGGTGCGCGTCAGACGCTTCTGGCCTCAGCGATGCCGGATGGCGGGTTCTGGCGCATTGCGGCGGGCAAGGCCCTTCTTTTTGTCGATGGTGGTGCGCCCCCTCCGGTCAACTACGACCGCAATGCCCACGCGGCCCCGCTGTCTCTAGAGTTTTCGTTCGGTCGCCAGCGCCTTTTTGTGAATTGCGGTGGCGCTGCCGGCGGCTCTTGGAAGCATGCGCTGCGTCAGACCGCGGCTCATTCATCTCTCGTGGTCGAGAATACCTCATGCTGTGATATTGGGGCTGATGGCGCGATCATTCGCCGTCCTGCCCATGTCACCCTGGCTCATCAAAGTCAGGACGGCGCCCATTGGGTCGATGCCCAGCATGATGGCTGGTATCCCGGTTTTGGTGTGCATTGGCGCCGGCGCCTCTATCTTGGCCCGACAGGGGAGGATCTGCGGGGCGAGGAATGTGTAGATGGCGAACGTCGCGTTGCCTTCGCCCTGCGCTTTCACCTGCATCCTTCCGTAACGGCCGAACTCGCGCCGGATGGCGATGAGGTGCTGATGCATGCAGGTGGCATGATCTGGCGTTTCCGCCAGGAAGGCGGGGCCCTGTCGCTGGAGAAGAGCGTTTATGCCGGTGGCGAGAAACCGGTTTCGGCCTTCCAGATTGTCGTGAGACCCGTCGCTCAGCCGGGCCAGGTTCCACAGGATCAGGCTCTTCAGGCGGATGCGCAGCTCGATGGTCTCGCATCGGCAGGGCAGGCGTTACCAGTCGAGCAAGGGCAGGAATCTCCCGATGCACAGACGGCGCCCGACTCTGCTTCTTGTGAAC
Organism: Asaia sp. SF2.1; assembly: GCF_000505765.1. Lineage (NCBI taxonomy): Bacteria > Pseudomonadati > Pseudomonadota > Alphaproteobacteria > Acetobacterales > Acetobacteraceae > Asaia > Asaia sp. SF2.1. The sequence continues at coordinate 163,346 of NZ_AYXS01000045.1, forward strand.
ACCTCTCTGGTGACGCGATCCCTGACGGAAACAACGCGCCCCCCGAGCGTGTCGTGCCGGTCGTTGAGGCGCTACCTTCCCGTCAGGTGCTTCAGTGGGTCATGGAGCGTGTCCCGGAATGAAAAAGAGGCGCTCGAAAGCCAACATCCCGCCAGGCAGCGGAACGGCATTGCGTATTCTCGAAATCACCAATGTCGATTTCGCCATGTGGCAGTTCATCCACCCGCTGATGCGGGCCTTGCGTGAAGCCGGACATGAGGTCGAGGGCGGCTGTGCCGAGGGGGATCATCTCGTCCCCGTTCGGGATGATGGTTTTGTCGTGCATGCCCTCCCCATGGCACGGTCCTACTCACCGGTTGCGCAATGGCGCGCGCTCAGAGCGATCATCCGGCTCATCAGGCACACCCGACCTGATCTTGTGCATGGTCATATGCCGATCAGCGGTTTTCTGGCGCGTATTGCCGCCTGGTGGTGCGATGTGCCGCTCATCGCCTATACCTGCCACGGTTATTTGTTCAACCAGCCGGGGTCCTGGCGGCGTCGGGTTCTGTCCTTCGTGATGGAGTGGCTGGCGGGACAAGTGACCGACCGCTACATGACCGTATCGCATGCCGAAGCGCGCGATGCCCGGAGGTTGCGTATCCACCCCTGGCCAAAAGCCGTCGGAAATGGTCGTGATCCGCAGCTCTACCGGCCTGATCAGACAATCCGGCGCGCGTATCGCGAGGCGCTTGGTCTGGATGACACGTCAATCGTGGTTATCGCAGTATCGCGCATCGTGCGCCACAAGGGGTATCCCGAATTATTGCGGGCGATGGAGGCCGTGCCTGGCGCTATACTCGTGATCGTGGGAGAGCGTCTTGCCTCTGATCATGGCGACAGCATGACCGCCGAGTTCGCCGCTGCCGCGTCCGTGCTTGGAAATCGTTTGCGCTTGCTGGGTTACCGCGAGGATACGTCAAGGCTGCTGGCTGCAGCGGATATTTTTGCACTGCCGAGCCATTTTGAAGGTCTCCCCATGTCGGTCATCGAGGCCATGCTGAGTGGTCTGCCAGTTGTGGCAACCGATATTCGCGGGCCCAATGAGCAGGTTGTGCATGGTGAAACCGGATTTCTGGTGCCGCCGGGTCTGGCGGCGCCCCTTGCCGATGTACTGAACCAGCTTGTGCGGGATCCGGCCTTGCGGACCGCCATGGGGCAGGCCGGGCGGGATCGAGCCACGCAGCTTTATGACGAGAAGAAGGTTCTGAGCCGTGTGGTGACGCTGCTGAGTTGATCAGAGCCAGCCATTCTGCCTTGCAATACGGCTCGCCTCGACACGGTTACGGGCACCTATCTTCTGGATGATATCTGAAAAGCAGTTACGCAACGTACCGGGCGAGAGCTCGAAGAATGTTGCGATCTGTTCGCTGGAGCGCCCGGATTCCACCAGGCGCAATATCGCGCGGTCGCGGGAATTCAGGGGATCATGTGCGGCGTCCCAGACCTGCTGCGCGAGACCAGGATCGATGGCGCGTCCTCCTCGCCCGACATTACGTAACGCGCCAGCCAGTTCGCTCAACGGCGCATCCTTGAGCAGATAACCCCGGACCCCGGCATTGAGTGCACGTTTCATATAGCCAGCGCGGGCGAAGGTCGTAACAATCACCACCACGGTTCGGGCTTTCTCAGCCTGAAGGGTTTCCGCCAGTTCGATGCCGCTCATTCCCGGCATTTCAATGTCGGTGAGGAGAATATCGGGGCGCTCCGACCGCGACAGGGTCAGGGCTTCAAGCCCATTGGCTGCCTTACCCACGATTTCGAAATCGGATTCCATCGACAAAAGCGCCGCGAAGGCATCGCGCAGCATGACCTGATCTTCGGCAAGAACGAGGCGCAGCTTCTGCCTCATGACAGGTCTCCAAGCGTGATGATGAGGGTCAGGCCGTCTGGTCGCGGGGTCAAGTCAAGTCGTCCATCGATCTCGGCCAGGCGGCGACGCATTCCGCTTATACCATTCCCTTCTCGGAATGATAACAAAATATTGCTGTCATGGCGGGGCCTGGTCTGATCACGGACCATAAGCTCGAACACCGCCGTCGCGCGTTGCCGGAATGCGATATGACAGGTCGCGGCGTTGGCGTGGCGCAGGATATTGGTCAGCGCCTCACGCAGGGCAAAGGCGAGGACCGCCTCGGCGTATGCGGGCATCAGCCCCGGTTCGCCCGATGACTCCGTGGATATTCCTGCGTCATTCAATGCGGCGACACCAGAGGCGAGTTCATCCCGCAGAGAGGTCACGCGCATATCCGATACGACCTGACGCGTTTCAGCCAGAGCGTTGCGCGCTCGCTGACCAATCTCGTCCAGTTCGTCCTGCGCCTTGCTGGTGTCGTGCGGCAGATGACGATGGGCAAGTTCGGATTTCAGCGCGATGATCGTCAGAGATTGACCGAGTGTATCGTGGAGGTCACGTGCGAGACGTTCTCGCTCTGCGATGAGGGTGAGGGAGCGTATCTCCTCCTGCGCCGCGGCAAGCGCCTCGTTTCTCTGATGCAGATCCATCGACAGCACCATGGTGGCGAAAGTCCCGATGGCGACAATAATCGTGATCAGGCATCCAATGAGATCCTCATAGGCGAGCCATGTCAGCGACGCACAGACGCACAATATGACGGCGAGCATCGTGAGACCGAGGCGCCGGTTCGTGATGGCGCCGCATGTCGCTGCGGCCGAGATGAAGAATACCCCCCAATAGCCGTGAAACGGTATGAGAAGGATACCTATGAAGGCATAGATCAGGGCCCTGACTGCAATCGGCACGGCAAGTCGACCTGGCAGAAAAGGTAGCGCCAGAAATACGGCCGCCCCCGCGATGAAAGCGACGATTCCTGCCAAACTTCCGCCACGCGTGAGCCAGGGAAGGGGAAAGAGAAGCAGGTAGATGCCCGAGATACTGCGGCGAAAGGCGATGCGGGAACGGGGGCCGAGGGTGATAGGCATGACAGGGCCTTGGTCTGACGCAGGGAGGGAAGATATGGAATCAGGCGATGGTACGGATTGGGGCCTCGGCTTCAGGGGAGCCTATCAGCCTGCTGCGCATAAGCCGACATAACGCACCCACCCAGCAGGCACTGGCTGTCCCGAGCCCGGCGACGACACTGTGAAGCGGCTGATTCAGGAAGAGAGAGGCCGCAGTTACGAAGAGAATGCCAACTCCTGTAAAGATATGCACAGGCTCATGCATGGCACGTCCCAGAGGCAGGTAGGAGGCGCCGATAACGAGGCCTGCGACAACAAGCATCAGGTCAGGCCGATGGACGGCCGACAGAACCATACCTGCCGCAACGAGAAGAACGACTCGCGCCCGGCGCGTGCGGCGAGCCAGCTTATGATCGTGAACGATCTCGGGGTCATGATGTGTGATGTCTCTTCTGAGGAACCCCCAAGCCAGCGGCAGGGAGATTGAGACTGTGATGATCAGTCCATGAGACGGGGCAATTCCAAGGGCGGCAAGACCTCTCATACTCCAGAGCGCGGCAAACAGCAGTCCGGTGAGATCGGTCAGGGCGTAACGCCAAGGTCTTTGAGCGGGAGTGGTGGGCATGATGCATTCTCTCACTGTCGGGATATCGAACCTGAGGATCGCAAGGCTCTGACCTGTGCGACAGTGTGCAGCGTCATGCGGGAGAGATGACCTGAGATGATAACGGCTTCATGTTGGTCAGGAGGGGTCAACTCCCAACAATCGGGCGGTGCGAGCGGTGGGCTGATTGCGTGTCGGGGCGATGATGTCCGATTTCATAAATAATATGTTGATATACAAGTAAAAACTTAACATAAAACCAGAATAGATGTTGTTGACTATATAACTATTTTTCGGAGTCCAGAAATGACGTCCATAATTGTCTTCGATAGTGATGATATCGTCGTTCATTTCAACGAAGGTCGTTCCGATTACGTTCTTGTAACGTTCATGGGCATTGGACATGAGGCTAATGCCACGGCATCTTATTTTGGTAAGCCGATCGTCGAGCGCGAGAACATCTCATGTATTGGTATCACAACTAAGGTCAGAAACTGGTACACTTCGCAGAATATGCATACGGCTCTGCGTCTTATCTGTAGTCTAATCAAGGAGAGATACCGCAGCGTCATTACGATCGGTCTTTCAGCCGGGGCCTATGCCGCTATAAAATATTCACGAATTCTTGGTGCCAGACGCACTTTGGCTTTGGGGCCGCAATTGACGATCGATGATCGGGAGGGGAATGTTCTGCCTGAATGGGCGGCGCTATGCACGCCATCCATGAGAGGTATGGGCATCAAACCGCAGGATCTGCACGGTACGATCTTCACCCTATTCGATCGCCGTCACGTCGATGATAACGCGACCGTACAGCATCTTCTGGATTACGTGGATCAGGGCGCTCAAGCCGAGATCGTTCCGATCAACGTGCCGAGCGCCGGGCATATCGTCTATGAGAGCCTGAAGGGCAGCGCCAACCTGGTTGCGTTGATCGCTATGTTAAACGAGCAGGATGCGACCATGTCCTGTGCCCGGAATCTAAGGATCGCAACGTCCCGGTTTCGCCGATCCAACACAACGAACCTGTATAACAAGATCCAGAGCGGATACCGGAAATTTCCAAAGCTCGTCTATGATATATTATCCAGCGAGAGGTTCTGCCGCGATTTCCGGTATGATGATATCCTGCGCGACGAGACGCTTCTATTCAGGGTCTGTGCTGCGCTGAATGAGAAAGGCTATGTGCCGCAGTCACGTGCTCTATTGCGGGGGTTGATCGATTACTATGCATCGGGTGAATTCTCACCTGGTGGCGATGACCACGTCATTGTAGGGATGCCCGTCATGCTCGATCATCGTGGCCGGACATTGGGGTACTCATCACGCGAACGGCGTTTTACGAGCTCCAACATAGTCTGGATGGAAGGCGATGCGATTCCCGTCAGCCTCACCCATATCAACAGGGTCGCCTACCCCAGCATTTCGCTTTTCGGTAGGCGTTTTTTTCTCGATCTTGATGGCCATGATATACGGGCGTCTGTATCGCCGGGGCGTATTCACGCACAGTGCCGGGGAACAACCTGTGGCATCAGAAACCACGAAGAACGCTATCTGACCGTCGTGGGCGACCGTGAAATGGTGTGGTCCGCCCACCAGCTATCCTATGAAACGTTTTCCGTGGTCACGGTCTGATTGTCTGCTGACAGGAAACCACGTTCTTTTTGGGGGGGGCTGCCCTAACGCGGGTGAGCGCAAGGAGCAGTGCTTACCCCGAGCATCTATGGGCGAACATGCAAATTGAAACGCTGCGGCAGGAAAGCTCCTCAGGACGCATGGACGTCCTGAGAGCGGTGGTCAGACGATACGCAGCAGCAGATGACGCTTCTTGCCAGAGGAGAGCTTGAGCACCCCTTCTACAAGATCGTCCGGACCGATTACCCGGTTCTCGTCCTGAATGGGCTGATCGTTCAGCCTTGCGCCGCCTCCCCTGATCAGACGGCGCGCTTCGCTGTTTGTCGCTACCAGCCCCGACTCGCCGAACAGACGGAACGCCGGAATACCAGCTTCGAGTTCTGCGCGCGGCAGGTCGCGCGAGGGCAGATCGGCGGCAACGGCACCGGCCTCGAAAGTCTGCCGTGCGGTCTCGGCGGCAGCTTGCGCAGCGTCGCGGCCGTGGCAGATGGCCGTGGCTTCCGTGGCAAGGATTTTCTTCGCCTCGTTGATCTCGGCCCCTTCAAGCGCGCCGAGACGATCGCATTCCTCAACGGGGAGATCCGTGAAGAACTTCAGGAAGCGACCAACATCGGCATCTTCCGTGTTGCGCCAGAACTGCCAGTATTCAAAGACCGGCAGTTTTTCAGCGCTCACCCAGGTGGCACCCTTAGCCGATTTGCCCATTTTTACACCGGATGATGTCGTCACCAGCGGTGTCGTCAGGCCAAAGACCTGCTTGCCATCCGTGCGACGCGCCAGATCGATGCCGGCAACGATATTGCCCCACTGGTCGGAGCCGCCCATCTGGAGCACGGCCCCAAAGCGCCGGTTCAGTTCGCGGAAGTCATAGGATTGCAGGATGGAATAGTTGAACTCGAGGAATGTCAGGCCCTGCTCGCGGTCCAGGCGCTGCTTGACGCTCTCGAACGACAGCATGCGGCTGATCGAGAAATGCACGCCGACATCCTGCAGCAATTCAATATAGGACAGGCGATCGAGCCAGTCGGCATTATTGACCAGCATGGCGTCGCTCGATCCGGTGCCGAAATTCAGGAACTGGCGCAGACTGATCTCGATACCGGACAGATTATGCGCCAGTTTTTCCGGGCTCATCAGCGCTCTTGCCTCGTCTCGAAACGAGGGATCGCCGATCTTGGCTGTGCCGCCACCCATGAGGGCAATCGGGCGATGGCCGTGTTTCTGCATCAGGCGCAGCATCATGATGGAGAGGGCATTGCCCACATGCAGCGAGTCCGCTGTTGGGTCGAAGCCGATATAGCCTGCCACCGGGCCCTTGCTCATCGCTTCATCAAGCGCGGCAAGGTCGGTGCACTGGAAAATATAGCCCCGAGCCTGAGCCTCTTTCAGGAAAGGACTTTTCAGCGCGTGCTCTGCCATATCGGGTCATCCATCAGTATAGGGTCAAGGCTGGGGGTCCTAGCATGAAACTGCCCGGAAGCCGACCGGGCACGTCGATCTGCCCCCCGAAAAAGTAAAGCGCCAATAAAAAAGGCGGGGTATGCCCCGCCTTTTTAACAGATCCGATGCTTTTCAGGCGTCAGTCGGCGGCGATTGCCAGAACGCGACGGTTGCGCATGACAGTCACATGGTCTTCCAGCGCGTGGGCGACCTTGTCGGCCTCGCTGGCAAAGATGTGGTTGGCGCCCTCGAATACGCGGTAATCAACCTCGACATTCTTCTGCGTGTTCAGCTTGTCAACCAGCTTGCGGATGCCCGGCTCCGGGGCCATGTCGTCCTTGTCGCCAGCGATCATCAGGCCACCGCAGGGGCAGGGGGCCAGAAAGCCGAAATCATAGTCATTGGCGGGTGGTGCCACGCTGATCCAGCCGCTGATTTCAGGGCGGCGCATCAGAAGCTGCATGCCCACGAACGCACCAAAGGAGTAGCCGGCAATCCACAACTCGCTTGAGTTCGGATTGACCATCTGCATCCAGTCCAGCGCGGCTGCGGCGTCTGAAATTTCTCCGATACCGCCATCATAGCGGCCTTGCGAACGCCCCACGCCACGCGAGTTGTAGCGCATGACGGAAAAACCCATTTTCTCGAACGACCGGTACATCGTGTAGGTAATGCGGTTGTTCATGGTCCCGCCATGAAGCGGGTGCGGATGCAGAACCAGAGCGAGCGGCGCGTTGGGCTCGTCAGAATGGTGGTAACGACCCTCCAACCGGCCATCAGGGCCGGCGAACATGACTTCTGGCATCAAAATGCTTCCGAATTATGCCCCTGTCTGAGGGCGTGCCCTGCAGGGGATATGTGTTTTTTATGGGAGATGAGGCTATGCCTGAAGACCCGGAGGCTTGTTGCTCCAGACCTGTTCAGGGACAGGTCATGATGACTGACGCGGATCTCTCAGCGAAGCGGCACCGTGGCGACACGTACCGAAGGGAAGGCTGGTCGGGCGTGAAAACCATGTAGGGATTCGGCAGGCGTTGAAACGCGCATGGACTAGCTCCTCAACGGTAAGGGAATATCAAGCGGATATTCCCTGAAGCGGCGCGGGCCCCGTGGGAGGGATTTCTCTCTCAGGGGCAGATCACCACGCCATCATTGGCGCAGTGTATAACGATGCTGACAGGTAAAATTCCACAGAAATCGTCATACCACGCCATTTCCCTCTCCTGCGCTTTTGACTTGCACTCGGCGAGCGCAAGCCGATCTATAGAAAGATGACCGTTTATCTTGATGCCAATGCTACTGACGTTTTGCGTGATGAAGCCAGATTGGCGATGCTTGAGGCACTGTCGCTTAAGGGCAATCCCTCCTCGGTGCATGGGCCGGGACGCGCTGCGCGCCGGGTCCTCGAAGAGGCTCGAGACCGCATGGGTCGCTATTGCGGCGTAGGGCCGGAGCAGGTCGTTTTCACCTCGGGCGGAACCGAGGCGAACATGCTGGCCATACACGCCCTGACGCAGGGCGATGGCCTGCCCGGCGGGACGACGCGACGGCTGCTGATTGGTGCGACGGAGCATGACGCCGTAAGAATGGCACGTCCTGATGCCGTGATCCTGCCCGTGCTGGCAGATGGGACACTCTGCCTCGACGCGCTTGAAAAGGTGCTTGCTGATGGCGCACCGGCGCTTGTCTGCTGCATGGCCGCCAATAACGAGACAGGAATTATTCATCCGACGCAGGAAATCGCTGCGCTCTGCGCACGCTACGGGGCTCTGCTCCATGTCGACGCGGTGCAGGTGGCGGGGCGTATGGCGTTACCCCTTGGTTCGGTTACAACCCTCGCACTATCCGGGCACAAGGCGGGTGGCATCATGGGGGCGGGCGCCTTGATTCTGGGGGCCGAGGGACACATCACTCCGCTCATCCGTGGCGGCGGCCAGGAGCGTGGCAGGCGCGGAGGCACTCCGCCACTCCCCGCAATCCTCGGCATGATGGCCGCGCTTGAAGCATCCCGCCAACAGGACTGGCGCGAGATTGCGAGGCTTCGTGACAAGGTGGATGAGGCGGCGCTCGCCTGCGGTGCACGTGTAACCGGAGATCGCAAGGCACCGCGCCTGCCTAATACGACCTCGCTGATCCTGTGGGGTGTGCCGGCTCAGACGCAACTCATGATGCTGGACCTGCAGGGCTTTGCCGTTTCAACAGGGTCGGCCTGCTCCTCCGGCAAGGTATCGGCCTCGCATGTCCTTCAGGCCATGGGGCTGGGTGAGGCGGCTGCCAATGCCATCCGAGTCTCATTGCCCTGGAACATCACCGAGGAGCAGATTGACCGTTTTATCGAGGCCTATACGTCCATGGCGCTTCGTCTGGGGGCCAAGGCAGCGTGATCTATCTCGATAATCAGGCAACGACGCGTTGTGATCCCGAGGTCGTGGCGGCCATGCTGCCCTGGTTCAGCGAGCATTATGGCAATCCACATAGCGAAGGCCATGCAGCAGGTGAGGCGGCAGCCCATGCCGTTGAAGAGGCACGCACTGCAATTGCGGCGCTGATCGGGGCGCAGTCACGCGAGATTATCTTTACCTCAGGTGCCACCGAGGCAAATAATCTGGCGATCAAGGGCGCGGCCCGGTTTCTGGCCCGCCAGAACAGTCCGAAGCGTCGCGTCATTACTGTCGCGACCGAGCATAAATGCGTTCTGGAGTCGGTGCGCGATCTGGCGGCAGAAGGGTTCGAGCCCGTCATCTTGCCTGTCGGACCCGACGGCTTGCTGGCGCCTGAAACCTTGGCCGCTGCGCTGTCGCAACCGACGGCTCTGGTCAGTGTCATGACAGTCAATAACGAGACAGGCATCGTTCAGGATATTCCGCGCCTGTCTGCCATGGCCCGTGAGGCAGACGCGCTGTTCCACACCGATGCCGCACAGGCCGCTGGCAAGATGGTGCTTGATTCCAGTCTGGTCGACCTGATGTCGCTTTCGGCCCACAAATTCTACGGGCCCAAAGGGATAGGGGCGCTTTATGTGCGCCATCGTCCAAGGGCACGCCTTCTTCCCCTGTTCTCCGGGGGCGGGCAGGAACGGGGATTGCGCTCGGGCACCTTGCCGACACCCCTGATCGCCGGATTTGGAAAGGCTGCAACGCTGGCCCAGGCGCTGATGCCGCAGGAGCAGCTGCGCCTTGCCGGTCTGCGCGACCACCTTCTGGCTGGGCTTGAGGAGATCTTTCCCGGGGTGCACATCAATGGTGCTTCGTCGCCTCGAATTGGTGGTGCTCTCAACCTCATCTTCCCCGAAGGGGTCGAGGCGAGGGCCCTCATGGCAGCGCTGCCAGATGTGGCCTTGTCCACCGGATCGGCCTGTACCTCGGCTGATGTCACGCCTTCTTATGTTCTGACGGCAATGGGGCTTGATGCAAAAGACGCGGCACGATGCTTGCGTCTGTCGGTCGGACGCTTTACCTCCACGCCCGAGATCGTGCAGGCGCTGGAATATTTCCGTCAGGCAGCCTGCGAAGTCTATCGCACATCGTAACGAAGAAGCAGGGTAGAAACACTATGCCACACATGATTTTCGTCGAGCAGGACGGCACCCGCAGGGAAGTCGATGCGCCGGTCGGCCTCTCCGTACTAGAAGTTGCCCACAAGCACGACATCGAGCTCGAAGGCGCCTGCGAGGGCTCGCTGGCCTGCGCCACCTGTCATGTGATTGTCGATCCTGAGTGGGCCGACAAGCTTTCGGCGCCGACAGACGACGAGGAAGACATGCTCGATCTCGCCTTCGGGCTCGAAAAGACTTCCCGTCTTGGCTGTCAGATCGTTATGACCGATGCGCTGGACGGTCTGGTTGTGCGTCTACCTAAGGCTTCTTGAAGCCTGAAATTCCGTTTTTTGAAAAGTAGAGAGATCTCATGCGTATCCTAGTTGCCATGTCGGGAGGCGTGGACAGTTCCGTAGTGGCCGCGCTCCTGAAACAGGAAGGGCATGAGGTCATTGGCGCCACGTTGCAGCTTTATGATCATGGTCAGGCCGTGTCCAAGCCCGGTGCCTGCTGTGCGGGCCGTGATATTCTCGATGCGCGTGCCGTGGCCGATCGGCTTGATATCCCGCACTACGTCATCAATGCTGAAGATCGTTTTCGCAGCAGCGTGATGGCCAGTTTTGCCGACAGCTATGCTCGCGGTGAAACGCCCGTGCCCTGCGTTGCGTGCAATCAGGGCGTCAAATTCACCGATCTGTTGAGCATGGCCCGTGATCTGGGCTGCGAGGCGATGGCGACCGGTCACTATGTGCGGCGTATCGAGGGCGAGGAGCGGTCGGAACTGCATCGCCCATCAGATAGCTCGCGTGACCAGTCATGGTTCCTGTTCGCGACCACGCAGGACCAACTCGACTATCTGCGCTTTCCGCTTGGCGATATGCCGAACAAGGATGCAGTGCGTCAGAAAGCCGAGGAATTCGGACTGGCAATCGCCGCCAAGCCCGATAGTCAGGATATATGCTTCGTCCCCACTGGCACCTATGCCGAAGTGGTTGAGAAGCTGCGCCCCGAAACCAGCGGGACTGGCGAGATCGTCGATGAGACCGGGCGTATTCTGGGGCAGCATGAGGGCATCGCGCGCTACACGGTCGGGCAGAGCAAACGCCTGGGTGACATCCACACGAAGGATGGCCGCCGCCAGATTGTCAAACGCATTGACGCCACGACGCGCCGTATCATCGTGGGCCCCAAGGAAAATGCCGGGCGGAGCGAATTTGCCCTGCGCGACATGAACTGGCTGATCGATGCGCCAGAAGCCGGCGTGCGCTGCCAGGTGCAGATCCGGGCCCGCGAGGTGACGCGTGACGCCTGGGTCTATCCTCTTGCGGGTGGCGCACGTGTCGTGCTGGATGAGGCAGCCATGCCTGCGCCCGGACAGGCCTGCGTTCTTTATCGGGACAGCAGGGTTCTGGGCGGAGGCTTCATTCTCGCCTGAACAGGACCATCGTCATGGATCGCCTCGTCATCGGAACGCGCCGCTACTCCTCCTGGTCTCTGAGAGGGTGGCTCGCCGTGCGTTGCGCCGGGCTGGACGTGCCGGATGAGGTCATCGCCCTGCGCGGGGGCGGACAGACGAGCGAGATCCATGCGATCTCCCCCAATGGGATGGTGCCCTATCTGGTGCATCAGGGTGCTCGGATATGGGAAAGCCTCGCGATCTGCGAATACTGCGCTGAGGTCGCGCCCGCATTGTGGCCGGCGGATCGCGTGGCGCGCGCGGTGGCCCGCAGCGTGGCCAGTGAGATGCATGCAGGCTTTCGTGCCTTGCGTATCGCTATGCCCATGAATCTTGGTCGGACAAACCGTCCTTTGCTCGAAACAGGCGATGACGTGCTGGCGGACATTGCCAGAATCGATCGGATATGGTGCGAGACACGCGAGCGCTTCGGTGCAACCGGCCCCTATCTTTTCGGCGCCCATTTCTGCGCTGCTGATATCATGTTCGCACCGGTGGTCTCGCGTTTCACCTCCTATGGAGTAACGCTTTCGGCTGTTGGTGAAGCTTATCGGCTCGCTGTACTCGATCATCCCCTCATGCGGGAATGGGCGCATCTCGCCGCGTTGGAGCCCGTTTCCTGGCAGCTTGAGCGTTACGAGGCACTCACCTGACTCCGCGTGTCGCAGCCGCGTATAGTTGGTGGCCGTATAGGAATAGAAACCGTCGTGAGGAAGCTTGGTATCGCTGATGTGGCGACCCATTGGTCGTTACGGAAAAGTTCGAGATTTTCTCTATTCCGACGCCAGTGATCTTGTTCATTACCTGTTGTAATAGGGTGCTTAAATGTCGGTCTGCGGTAGTAGATGCCGCTGTTTAAATAAAAGATAAGCCATATCTATATGTATCTTTTATTACGAATGATGGATTCTGGCTGTTATATCGCTTGTTCATTGCACCGTTGCGAGTTTTTGACAGTTCGGGCTTGGCGATCCTGGCCGGGCCGGGTATAAGCCGCGCCAAACCAGCCATGCCGTTTTGCTCAGGATACGGGTTTGGGCCCTCCTTTCCTGCAATGCACAAGACGGAACGGCGGGCCTCAAGCGACTTGCGTTAAGGACAGACGTGCATGATCACGCTCCCACCGGATTATCGGCCCTCCGACGACGAAGAGTTCATGAATCCGCTTCAGGTGGAGTTCTTCCGGCAGAAATTGCTGCGTTGGCGCAATGACCTTCTCAAGGAAGCCAATCTGACGCTCGCCAGCCTGTCCGAAGGCGGAATTCACGAGGCCGATGTCACTGATCGTGCAAGCGTCGAGACAGACAGGGCCCTCGAGTTGAGAACGCGTGACCGCGCCCGCAAGCTGATTGGCAAGATCAACCTTGCCCTGCAGCGTGTCGAAAACGGCTCGTATGGCTTTTGCGAAGAAACGGGCGAGCCTATCGGTCTGCGTCGCCTTGAGGCCCGCCCCATCGCAACGATGTCGATCGAGGCGCAGGAGCGCCACGAGCGTATGGAAAAAATTCATCGCGACGACTGATTCTTTTTACAAAAAAGCGCATTCGGGGCTTGCAGCTTTCAGGTTGAGAAGCTACGAAGCGCTCCAGTTGCTGCTGTAGCTCAGTGGTAGAGCACTCCCTTGGTAAGGGAGAGGTCGCGAGTTCAATCCTCGCTAGCAGCACCATGATTTTCCTGACAATTTGTCCTTGGCGGTCCAGCCAACTCTCGGCCATTTGGACGAGAAATGATGTGCGTATCGCTCCATCTCCAGCTTTGGTTGCCGGAGATGACGAACGCACGGTAGAGAAACCGTCCACGAATTGTAAAAGCTTAGAAGCTTTACAGTCACGTTATAGAGCCGCCAGGCGGCATTCAATTTAATTGACTCGTCCCAAGAGTTCCTATTTCGTTCACGCTATGGAACGGCGAATCATCTCTCACCCCGCGCTTAATCGGCACCTGGCCAAAATGCCCGCGCGCCTGGCGGCCGATTGGGAAATATGGCTCCATTCGAGATGCAGCTGCGGTGCTTCCTCCGTGTCGGGGGTTCCGGTTGCTCCTGTAGAAGCGCCCCGATATCGCGTATTGCCGGGTCAATGAGATTGACGAGCGGTCGCGGTGCAAAACCTGTACAAAACCGTTCGATATCGTCGCCCTGTCCGATGGTGGCCGTATCGGTCCCTGTGAAACGGACTGGCAGCTTGAACTTGTCCGGCGGATCAAGCCGGATTACGGGCCGTTTTCGTCCGTGTAAGCGGGGAGTGACCCGCTCTCGCGCCTAACGCCTGGACCTTGGGTGTCATCGGCATTCGCCGCGTGCTTGCTGTTCATGGCGATACGATTGACCAGCGCATAAAGCCCGAGCCATTTCGAGCCGCTGGCGGGCCGGGGCCAGAAACGCGCCGCGATGGCGCAAGCCGCCACAAGGAACGTCCCTAACAAGGTCAGGTCACTGGCGATTTCGGCGGGAATGAAGGACAGGATTGATTCGAAAACCTGTTGCCAGTCGTTTTGCATGGTGGATCTGCCTCGATGCTGAGATGAAAAGGTCGAGGCGGTCAGGCCCCGAAGGTGACGCCCTCGACGGGCCGCCCGGAATAGATCGCCAGTTCCAGTTGCCTGCGCTTCTGGAGCCCCGGCAGGACGACAAGACGCCCGTTCACCGTGGCCTTGTCCCAGCGCAAGAGCTGCTGCCCCGCCGAGGCGTAAAGCTTTCGGTTCAGAAGGCTGATCAGCGTTGAGGTGCACATCGCGGCGCTGCCAATGTTGAACTGCCAGGAGAGAAGCGCCCCCTCCTGCCAAGGCGTGAGCGGCACTTGCACCACGTCACGCAAGGTGAGGCGCAGCGCCTCGAGGGTATTGCGGGCAAGCGCCACCGCCTCGGCCTCGGTGAGGGGGCGTGTGGTCGCCGTGACGGGCGAGCCGTCTGCGAGCGCACGGTTGCCGATGCCGATGGTCCAGTAACCGGCAGGGCAGAGATAGGGCACGAGACGCAGGCCCTCGATGTCGTCCCGGCGTATGAGCGTCAGGGCGATTTGCAGTGAACTGGTCATGGATTTATCCTCCAGAACGAAAAAAGCCGCCCAGATGGGCGGCTTGGATATCAAAATTCAGTGGGGGTCATGGTCGGCTTTCGCCTCGAGGCGGACGGGAACCACTTCCGCGTCAGGATCGTCATCTAACGGTGATTAGACAAGATCAAACTCGAGGGCCGCAGCATCGGTCTCTAGGGGGCCCTCAGCTTCTATCTCGCCTCCCTTGTCGAGAGCAGCGGGGAGGGCGAGCACGAGAACGCGATACTGCTGCTCGCCGAGCCTGACCTCTCGCACCACCCACAGGCGCAATACGACTCGTCCAGATTTTCGACACCCTAGCCATCCTGAAGCAGCACCTTTCCACCAAGGGCATGGCCATTGTGAGGAAGGAATACGTAGAGCAATGGCAGCCGTTGTTCGACACTCCAGGTCCGACCAGCGCTCCAGTCTAACCGCGCGCCCCATCGGCTGCACTCGAAGGCTGTTGCCCGCAGCGCGCGGCGGATCTCGGAGCGGGAGGTTTGTTCGAAGATTGTCTCTCCCTAGGTACCGCCACTCCCGCCCGTCTGCCCGTCGAAGGAGGCGCTTGCGCTTGCCACCGCGTCGTCCGGTCCCGTCCTTGCCGGATCCTGCGTCGCCGTGCTTTCAGGCGGCAGGGCCTGTGCCTCCTGCGGCCTAGCAGGGAGAACGCCCCAGCCGCGGAGCTTTTCCTCGCGCATAGGCGAGCGGGCGGCGATCCTCAAAAAGGCATCGCCGAGGCGCTCCCTCAGGGTCTCAGCACCCGGTTGTCCGGCGAGCCGCCAGGCCCACTGCATCATACCCTTCACATCGTCCGTCTCATGATCATCGAAAAGCTGAACCAGGTCGTCGACGCTCAGACGGGAAAGCCTAGCGGCATCCTCGTCGGGATTAAACCCTCTCGACGTCACCATGCCCATCAGCATGTCGGCGGGATCCCGCGCATCGACGATCTCGGCGCGCCCGGTATCCATGGCGGCTAAAAGCTCAGGATCGACCGGCTCGTTCGTGAAGAAGTGGTTCCGTCGATCGAAAAAGTCCTTCTCGCCGCGGTGCGCGTCGATCCACTTCGCGAGAATGTTCGACGCCTGCGCGTCGCGGCCAAAACGCCGCAGAAAACGCAGTGTGGCGCTCATATCGACCGGCGTGATCTTTGTCAGGTTCTCCAGAGCTCCCGTCTGTAATGCGTCCAGGATTACGGCATCGTCTGTTGTCAGGCTGTGGTGATAGAGGCGCCATGCGTGGGAGTAGCTGTTATCCTGCCGCTCCCGCCTGCGACGTTCCTCGACGGAATGCGCAGCCTCCCGCAGTGAGTCGCCCTGGAAATAGCCCAATGAGATGCCATCGAGAATCAAGTTATCCAGCTCGTCCGTCGAGACATAGCCAAACCTTTCGAGCAGCTCGCGCCACTTCTTCTCGTTCTCTGGTGCTTCCTTACGTCCTAAAAGGTCACTCAACGAATCAAGCTGCTTCACGAAGTCGAGGCTTGGGGCGCGATCGCACTGGAGAAAGCACCAGCCTCCGAGCGCCACCGCGGTAATCGCCTGCTCTAGTGTCGCGGCATCGAAACCCTGGAGCTCCGCCTCAACCAGCCGTGCCCATCGCTCAACCTTCTTCATCACCCGCATGTTGGTCACGTTCAACGCGCCCAAGCGGTCGCGCAGCGTCACCGCTACGGGGTCGTCGCCCGCAATCGCGATGTCAGCGGCCTCCGCGCTAGTCGGCTCGAAAAACAGAAATGTGTCCACCACCTTCTCGAGTTGGCGGTCGAGCTCCTTCGCTTGCTCCGCTTCCACCTGCTCCTTGTTGAGGAGGAGCACAACCTTGCAGCCCCTCTGCTCCCGCAACATCGATGCAAGCCCCAGCACATCGCGCATCTCGAGCAACTTGCCGGCGCGCTCCAGGTCGTCGAAGCACACGAGCTGCCCGCGAACCGTCAGGAAGGCGGCACGATATAACGCATCGCCCGCATCCTTCATCCGGAAGAACCCGGCGGCGACCTCAAGCGCGGGCCGGTTTTTTCGCGCGAACTGCTCACCCCCGCGGAGCATCCTGTGTAGGTTCCACGCGTCGGGCAGCGCGGATCTGCCCGCCATTACCGTGTTCTCCACTATGGCGCTGCGGAGTTCGCCGAGGCTATTCAAGCCGAAGAGCGACACGTAGGCGTGGCGGTCCACGCCGAGACGACTCTCGCTCTCCTCCTCCCGCAAGAGCGTTTGCCAGAGGTGGGTCTTGCCCACCCCCCACCGACCAGAGATGCAGAGCACCTCAGGAGACGGTGATCTCAGAAAACGTGCGATCTCGGCACGTACGGTTGCTGTGGACATGAGCAGGTTCTCGCATCGTTTTCGATCACTATTGAGTCCGTCGGCGGCCCTCTCTAGCGCCTGTGAAATACTTTCCAGCGCACCGTGATCGTTGTCAAACCGGGGTCGAGGGTGCTCTCGTCGACTTCATCGGGCATGTTTCGGCTCTTGGAGGAGTTGACGTCGAGCCGGACAAGATTAACGGTGGTAGTCTGTTTGAACGAACGTCCGCTCACACGGCATGGCTAGCAGAAAGCGGCCTTTCCGTTCTTCCCCTCATCTGGCTGAGCTGGGCTTTCAGGCACCCCGATCGCCAAGAGCCTCTCGCAATATCGCATTCTGCTTCCGCAATTCCTCGATCAACGCGAGATATTCCTTTTCGCGTTCCTCCAGCCTGTCCACGCGCGCATTCAGCCGGTCCAGATCCTGACGCTGTGATTCAATGGTCGCTTTCGCGCTCGAAGCCCCGAAGCCGATCAGCCATCGGATGGTAAAGAGTAGGCCACCGAGTACCGCAACCCACCAGGGCTGCGGGGTGAGGTTTTCAGGCATGATCGGCCCCGGTTCAGTTGTGGTGCAGGTGCCCGCGCCATGGCGAGCGGGCATTACTGGCCGCGCTCGACGGTCACAAGATTGGCGGTCTTGGCCTCGATCACGA
>NZ_AYXS01000046.1:0-992 GCF_000505765.1 Asaia sp. SF2.1
GCCGATATTACCCAGTGCGGAACCGAGAGCGAAACCACCGCCCACACCGGCCAGGGTGTTGCCAATCGTAGCCGTGCCGAAGAGCTTCGTTTTCATGGCTCCCGAAAGCCAGCCGCTCGAACTCGCCACGCTCGATGCGGGCGAACCGGCCCCGGCAATTGAGACACTAGCCGCCTTGTTGCCGACCGAGCCGCCCATGGCCAGCGTGTCAGACAGACCCGTAATCGTATTGCGTGAGCCGCCATCCAGCGCGTTTAGGGCCGGGTTAATCAGCGCCATCTTGGCCACCAGCCCGACTATCTGCGTTTGCAGGCCGGACAGGATCGAGCCGAAATCGACCGCGCCTTTTCCGCTCTGCACAAAGGCCTGCGTGACGCTGTTCGTCAGCGTGTCGAACATGCCGCTCAGGCTCCCTGTCAGATCATCGAGCGCCGATTTCTGATGCTGATAAGCGTTGGTTGCCATCTGGATGGCCGCCACATTGTCGAGATAGGCCTGGCTTGTTTTCGAGTTGATATCGCCGCCCGCCTCGAGAATGCGGTTGCGCTCTTTCATCACCGCAATCTGCACCGATACGGCGTTGCTGTTTTGTCCGATCGCTGCCGTCTGGGCCTTGATGACTTCCAGATCCAGCGATTGCCCATAGAGCTTGCCCGCATTGGCCATATCGACCTGCGAGGCCGTGGCCGATTTGAGCGATCCTGTCAGGATATCGAGTTGTCGGGCCTGTTCGGCTGTGCCGTCGATCGAGGTCGCACGCACTTTCTCGACGGCCTCCATCGCCTGTTGGTACTGCGTGAGCGAGCCTTTCGAGGCATCATAGCCCGCCAGCAGATCCTGCTCGGCCTGGGTGTGCTCGTTGATGGCCGCAACGGACTGATTGAATTGCCCCGTCAGGATTTCCTGTTGCCTGGCCTCGGCTTCCGCCAGCTGGGTGGCGGTCGCGTGCGCCTGGCCCATACGCCGCGCCGCTTCCTCGACCTGTTGATGCA
>NZ_AYXS01000047.1:0-949 GCF_000505765.1 Asaia sp. SF2.1
TCCAGGCGGCCCGCGCCGCCAGATCAGGGCCGCAAACCTGCACGAGGTCAGCCTGGTGGATGACCCGTCCAACGCCCTCGCCCGCGTGACTGAAATGCGCAGGCGGTTTTACCCGGTGGGGCCGCAACTGCCCGATCTGGCGGCAGAGCTTCGCGCCGCCAGCCGTAGTCTCGTCGAAGCGGTCAGATCGCAGTCATATGCGAGCCTCCGCTGATCCGGTTCGGGCTGCTCGATTACGAAGCGCGTCATTTGCGCAGGAACGACCCGGTCCGCGCGTAATAAGCAAGATTATCTTCCAGGGGGCTGTCGGTCGGACAGACGCGTATCTTGCCTGTCTTTCGGTCGACAATGAGCGGCACGCTGCCGGTAAGCTGATCATCGGGATCGCGTGTCTTGAGGAAGCGCTCTGACTGATAACGAAAACACCACCCGCTCTCGAATTCCTGTTCGAAAACGATCTGGAGAGGTTTGTCAGATCTGCTCAAATAAAACTCTACGGCAGCTCTGGCATCGTCGAACGTCATGACTGATCCTTTTATCAAATTCTTCTAGCCCGCCTTGCTCTGACGCTACGCGATCCGGACCAAATCGTCGATACGAACATCAATCATCTGTTTCTCGAGGGCGCTTGTTGGCGCCCTTTTTTATGAGGATTACCCTATGTCTGATTACGAACAGGCCGCCCGCGAACTCAAGGCCGCGACCGATGAGGTCAAGCGTTTTGCCGAAGCCTCAACCACGGAATTGCGCAACCTCGGCAAGGTCACGGAAGAAACCAAAGCCAGCGCCGACAAAGCCCTGGCCGAAATGAACGGACTCTCTACCCGCCTAACCGATCTGGAACAGAAAACCGCCCGCCGGCGTGAACCGTCTGAGGATACGACCCTGACGCTTGGCGAAGAGTTCATGGCCAGCGATGCGGCACGCGACCTCAAATCCTCATTCCAGG
>NZ_AYXS01000048.1:0-323 GCF_000505765.1 Asaia sp. SF2.1
AGCCTGTAGCAATCAGGATGAGGTCAGGGATGCCTGCGCAGTCGGAAAGGATGTAGCCACCGCGCCAGGCATTGCGCAGTTGTTCCTCGCTGCGGCTGTGTTGTTTGAGCGGCAGGCGCGAGAGCGAAAAGGCGGTGGGGCCGTCACGACGTTCAAGCGCGCTGACCCAGGCGATGGCCGTTTCGACCTGATCGCAGGGGCGCCAGGTTACCATATTGGGCGTCTGGCGCAGGCTCGCGAGCTGTTCGACAGGCTGATGGGTGGGCCCGTCCTCGCCCAGACCGATGGAATCATGCGTATAGACCAGAATCTGACGCTGTTTC
>NZ_AYXS01000048.1:372-528 GCF_000505765.1 Asaia sp. SF2.1
ATGAGCGCTGCTATGCGCACGGCATTGCGCGCATATTCCATGAACATCAGGAAGGTCGCGGTGTAAGGAATGAGGCCGCCATGCAGGGCAATACCATTGGCCATAGCAACCATGCCGAATTCGCGCACGCCGTAATCAACGTAATTGCCGGCTGCA
>NZ_AYXS01000048.1:586-3293 GCF_000505765.1 Asaia sp. SF2.1
TCGAAGCAGACAGAGGAAGACCCTGACCAGCGTGTGAGGCAACTTGGGGTTATATCGGCGCAGCCGCCGAACATTTCGGGCAGATGGGGGGCAAAGGCCTCAATGGCGTTCTGCGATGCCTTGCGCGAGGGAATATCCCTGGGGGCTGCCTGCAGGGTGGCGACGAACTCACGCGACAGGGTTGCCCAGTCTGCGGGGAAGGCGCCGGCCTGACGGCGGGTGAATTCGGCAGCCAGATCCGGATAGGCATCGCGATAGCGGGAGAACAGATCGTTCCAAGCGGCCTCGGCCACCTCTCCGGCTGGGCGATGATCCCAGTCGCGATAGATGGCGTCAGGAATCTCGAAAGCCGGACTGGCCCAATCCAGACGCTCACGAATTCTGGCGATTTCATCGGCGGGAAGAACACCGCCATGCACCTTGTTGGTACCGGCATAGCCTTCGGAACAACCCTGACCGATGGTGGTACGGCAGATGATCAGGCTAGGGCGCGTGGTTTCGGCGCGTGCTGCGTTGAGTGCGCTAAGCACAGCATCGGGGTCATGCCCGTCAATCTCGCCGATCACCTGCCAGTCATAGGCCTCGAAACGCTTGCGCGTATCATCGGTATAAACCCCGTCGATCGGCCCATCATTGGTGACCATATTGCGATCATAGAGGGTGATCAGCTTGCCGAGCCCGAGCGTGCCCGCCAGAGCGCAGGCTTCATGCGAGATGCCCTCCATCAGGCAACCTTCACCCACATAGGCATAGGTGTGGTGATCGACGATGGGTAGACCGGGGCGATTGAACTGGGCGGCCAGAGTCTTTTCTGCCAGCGCCATCCCGACAGCGTTGGCGATACCCTGGCCCAGCGGGCCGGTGGTGGTTTCGATTCCGGGTGCATAGCCGAATTCGGGGTGTCCGGGCGTTCTGGAATGGAGTTGGCGGAACTGCCTGATGTCCTCGATCGTCAGGTCGAACCCGCTCAGATGCAGCAGGGCATAGAGCAGCATCGAGCCGTGGCCGTTGGAATAGACAAAGCGGTCACGGTTGCACCAGCCCGGATTGGCCGGGTTGTAGCGCATCACGTCACGCCACAGCACTTCAGAGATATCAGCCATGCCCATTGGCGTGCCGGGATGGCCGGACTGGGCCTTGAAGATGGCATCTATGGCCAGGATACGGATGGCGTTGGCGCGTTGCTTGCGGGTTGTCATGAGAAGCCCTCGGTCTGATCCGGCCAGTGGCCGCAATGTTAGATTCGGCTGATGAAATGATATGTATTAAACTCTGTTCATGAAGCTTGTTTTGCGAAGCATGAATAATACCCATTTTGTTGCATTAAGAGAATACCATACAAGCAATGTAGCCATTGAATAGAAATATATAACTATGAGATTTTCATACAATCCATGCACAATGGCGTGATGGTTAGCCGGAATGCGGCCTAGGTATAAGCGTAAGACTTATATCTGTCGAATACAGAGTTTCATGGGTAGACAATTCAAATTATTGTCACCTTGGGGTGGTAATACAGATCGCGTTCTACAAAAGTTCTTATATGATCTCATTAAAAAACGTTTATCATACCAACTCTGACAGCCTGAATGTCTCATACGAACAGACCGTCTGGTAACTATAACTCTTTTTTGTGATTTGCCGGAGGGGGACAACCCGCGCAAAGGAGGACGGGCCAGGCACGCTGCAGGGCAGCAAGATGCCTTTTTTGAGACTCAGGAGAAACACAATGGCAGGCGGGACATTCGTCGGCGGGGCACGGTCCGCAACCGACACTTTGCCAGACATTGAGCCACAGACGGCTTTCGGACGGTTCATCTCATGGGCCGGCATTCCGCCGATCATGATCTGGGGCTTTATCGGTACTCTGCTCTTCATGATCGGTGACGGCGTAGAGAGTGGTTACCTCTCTCCCTATCTCGTCTCGCTCGGCTTTCAGGAGCATGACGTTGCCGGCCTGTTCACCATCTATGGCCTGACGGCAGCTGTATCGGCCTGGGCCTCGGGTGCCCTTTCCGACATGTGGGGCAGCCGCAAGGTCATGCTTGTCGGTCTGGCCATCTGGATCCTGTTCCAGATCGGGTTCTTGGGTTTCGCCCTGCCGTCCAAGTCCTGGACATTGATCACGCTGTTCTACGGTCTGCGTGGCTTTGGCTATCCGCTCTTCGCCTTCGGCTTTCTCGTCTGGGTTGTGAACACGGCGCCCGTGCAGAAACTGGGCTCCGCCGTTGGCTGGTTCTGGTTCTGCTTCACGGCAGGTCTGCCCACGCTGGGTACGACGATTGCCGGTGTCCTGCTGCCCATCATTGGTGGTTATGCAACCCTGTGGGTCGCTCTGAGCTTCGTTGTCTTCGGTGGTGCACTGGCCCTGCTCGGCATGAACCGCGTGCCTCGCGTCGAAACGGGCAACAACGGAGCACTCAAGACGCTGTTCATGTCGCTGGCCATTGGCTGGCAGCGCCCCAAAGTTGGCATTGGCTGCATCGTACGTGCCATCAACACCTCTGCTGAATTCGGCTTCCTAGTGTTCATGCCGCTCTATTTCACCCATACACTTGGCTTTACCATGGGCCAGTGGCTGGCCGTGCTTCAGGCCATCTTCATCAGCAATATCTTCTTCAACCTGTTCCTGGGCATTGTGAGTGACAAGCTGAGCTGGCGCTACACGACCATGATCATGGGTGGCATTGGCTCGACGCTGAGCACC
>NZ_AYXS01000048.1:3357-3502 GCF_000505765.1 Asaia sp. SF2.1
ATGGCACTGTACTTTGCCCCCACCATGCTGGGTCCTGACCATCTGTTCATCGTCATGATCGCCGGTGCCTTCTACGGCATGACCCTGGCTGGCTATGTGCCGCTCTCGGCCCTGATGCCTTACCTCGCTCCCGAGAACAAGGCAG
>NZ_AYXS01000048.1:3574-5873 GCF_000505765.1 Asaia sp. SF2.1
CCGCCATGTCGCTGCTGAACCTCGGTGCAGGTGCCAGTGTCTGGATCGGCCCGGCCATCGTTTACATCTTCGAGCCTGCCTTCGGGGTGTTCGGTGTGATGGTTGTCTACTCCATCATCTACTTCATCAGTGCGGTTCTGACCTACTTCCTGAAGCTGGACCCGGAGGTGGAAGCCCATCTCCACTCCACCCGCGCTTCAGCCAAGGGTTTCTCCCACTGAGTGAGCGGTTTCCTTCTTGAGACGAAGGAGAAAAAGGCGGGGCCCAAAGCCCCGCTTTTTTTTTGTCATGCCAGCCAGTGCGTATGCGGCGACATGCGAAACTGACAAGACATAGGTCGCTGTCAATTCTTAACCGTTAACGGTTCCCCGTGAATTCGATTTTTTTCGAAATAGACCTGCGCCCAGCAAGAGCCCGATCATGCCAGATCGTTGTAAGTAACTGACAGAAAATGATTTCTGATTGGTAACGTTGCTTCTGGCAGTGTGACATTGTTGCACAGCATTGCTCGAACTATGTAATATAAATGTAACGCGCCTTGCGGGCGTTAACAATCTTCCGTTACGGCTTGGGAACGTTGCGATGCGTAATATCGCGAATTAACCCATTTTGACGGAACGTTCCATGACGCTGTTCCCAAGAGAGACGCACGAATCGGGTCGCCATGACCCGATCGTCGCCCCGTCAACCCGACGCAAGCGACCGCTTGCCGCCGGTCTCATGAGTGCCACAGCCTGTGTTGCTCTGTTGCATTTCGTCAGTGACGCACGGGCACAGAGTGTTTCGGCCCCTGAAACATCGACAATCCCTGCCAACGCCGCCAAGGCTCCTGCCAAGAGCAAGGTGAAGGTCAATGCCCAGAGCCGCTCGACGCGCGCCAGGGCTGTTTCCGCACCGGTTGGGGACGCTCCTGCGACCTCGCGCCCCGAAACCATCATGGTGACGGGCTCGCTGTTCCGCGATCCGAACACGACCAGTGCTTCGCCCATTACCCACATCACCATGAAGGATATGCAGCAGCGCGGCATCAAGACCGTGACCGATGCGCTGCAGCTTCTGTCTTCCAACGGTGCAGGTAATCTGACCAATGCCTGGTCGGCGGGTGGTGGCTTTGCCGCCGGTGCATCGGCTCCGTCGCTCCGCGGTCTCAGCACGGATTCGACCCTGGTCCTCATGGATGGACAGCGCCTGTCGTACTATCCGCTGGCCGATGACGGCGAGCGCAACTTTGTCGACACCAACTGGATGCCCCAATCCATCATGCAGGGCGTGGACGTGCTGCAGGATGGCGGCTCGGCAACCTATGGTGCCGACGCTGTTGCCGGTGTGGTCAACATGATCACCCGCAAGGAAATCAAGGGTTTCGAGGGCAATGCCGAAGGTGGCCTGACACAGCGTGGCGATGCAGGGCATCAGCGCCTTTATGCCACATGGGGTCATGGCGACCTGCACAAGGACGGCTATAACTTCTACATCAACTCGGAATATCAGCAGGACGATCCGCTTTATTACCGTCAGCTCAATTCACCGTATAACAATGGTGACCTGACCGGGATCGGTGGCAGCAACGGAAACGATAACATCGTCTCGGGTGGCTCGATCACCAATTTCGCGCCGTCGACCGTAGCGCTCGTGCGTCCTGTGACAGGAACCGGCACCAATACGGCACCCTGGTCGCTTCTGAACCAGCAGGCGGGTTGCCGTGGCCTTGATGGTCTGGTTACAGGAGCTGTCGGTGGAAGCACCGGCACCAGCCAAGCCTGCTCATGGAACACGCAGAAATACGCCCAGCTTGCGCCCGATCTGCGTCGCGTCAGTGCCACAGCGCATTTTACGGCCAATGTTACGGAGCGTTCGCAGCTGACGGCCATGTTCACCTGGTCGCAGGCGCGTTCGATCATCACGGGAACGCCCTATTCAACCTATGGTGGTACGTCCTACAGCCAGGCAAAGCTGGCATCGGCGCAGAATACCTATCTGCCCGTCTATCTGGCTGACGGCTCTCTGAACCCCAACAATCCTTATGCCGCACAGGGTGAGCAGGCGCAGGTCAATTATCGCTTTGGCGATCTGATTCCGACCACCATGGATACGAGCCAGAACTTCCGTGGTTCGGTACGCTATAATGGCTGGCATCCGTCGCGCTGGGGTTCGGACTGGAATTACGACGTCAACTTCGTTGGCATGAACACGCTGCTGAACCAGACGATCACAGGCGTGCCGACCATTTCCGGCATCCAGAACGCGATCACCAGCGGCAGCTACAATTTCGTGGATCCGTCGCAGAATTCGCAGTCGG
>NZ_AYXS01000048.1:5962-6123 GCF_000505765.1 Asaia sp. SF2.1
TGCTGAACTCCATCGCGCCGCGCAATGTTATCAATGCGCGTACGCAGGAATATTCGGGCGAAGCCACGCTCAGCAAGGGTCTGTTCCACCTGCCGGGTGGTATGGCCAAGCTCGCCATCGGCGGCAACATCCGTTACGAAGCCCTGAACGATCCGAACGCC
>NZ_AYXS01000048.1:6195-9536 GCF_000505765.1 Asaia sp. SF2.1
AACCCGCTTGATACGGCCAATCCGGCCAACCAGTACACCAGCTATATCAACCCGGTGAACGCTCAGGGCAGTCGTTGGGTCGAGTCAGGTTTTTTCCAGGCTGAGGCGCCGATCGTTAAGATGCTGAGCGCCGATGCCTCGGGCCGTTACGATCATTATTCAGAAGGCTTCAGCCACTTCTCGCCGAAATTCGGTGTGCAGTTCAAGCCGACCGAAAAGCTGACCCTGCGTGGCACGTTTCAGAAGGGCTTCCGCGTTCCCAGCTTTGCTGAAACAGGCGGGTCGAATGTGGGCTACACCACCTACACACCCAACAATGCCAACTTCATCAGCCAGCATCTGAACGCCAACGGTACGCCCAACAACTACGCTCAGAATTACTATATTGGCTCGAACACGGCCGGTAACCCGAACCTGCGTCCTGAGACCTCGACCAATTTCTCGGGTGGTCCGATCTTCCGTCCGACCCGCTGGCTGACCCTGATGGCGGATTACTATTATATCCGCAAAAACCACTACATTGCGCCTAACCCGGTGGGCACCACCAACGTGGCCAACGCCTATCTCGCAGGCGAAGCCCTGCCGACGGGCGTGACGGTTACGCCGGATATTGCCGATCCGCAGAACCCGAGCGGCCAGCTGCGTCCGGGCATCATCAATCTTGGCTATGTGAACACGAACAAGCTCGTGACGGATGGTTTCGATCTGTCTTTCGAGGCCAATACCCAGCTTCCCGGCGTTTTCCGAGAAGTGCACTGGTACAGCAAGGGCACAGCGACCTTCGTGCGTCGCATGAACCTGACCAATCCTGATGGCTCGGTCTATCGCTATGCCGGAACGCTCGGCCCTTACGGTGCCGTTTCGGCATCGGGAACGCCGCGCTGGCGTGCCAACTGGTCCAACACACTGTCATGGCGCAAGCTGGCGGTGACGCCGACGGTCTATTATACCAGCGGCTATCGTACGACGGCAGAAGACCAGACAGGTTCGGGCACGGCGGGCAACTGCGCCGATGCCCTGACCTCCAGCAGTTTCGTCCCTCAGGGACAGTGCAAGGTCAAAGGCTTCTGGGATGTCGATCTGACGGTGAACTATCAGTTCAACCGCCGCTGGAGCGCCTATGCCAACGTCTACAACCTGCTTGGCTTCAAATCGCCTTACGATTTCGGCACCTATGGCGGTTACCTCTACAACTCTTCCTGGACCCAGAACGGTGTCGTTCTTCGCTCCTTCCAGTTCGGCGTGAAGGTCGTTCTCTGATCCTCTCGTTCGTCTGACATGAAAAAACCCTCCGGGCTTCGCGGCCCGGAGGGTTTTTTACGTTCTCGGCCGCTCTCAGGCTCCGGATGCACGGCCCGGATAAGAGCCATGGGAAGCGCCCCATGGAATGGGCTTCCGGATGGGCGTCTTGTGAGGGCGACTAATTTCCGAGCGGTTGCCTCATGCCCTGCAAAGGGCGCGTTCCCTGGCTCAGTTCTTGTAATCCGGTTGCTCACGATCCAGCTTGCGGCGCAGGGCCTTCCAGATCATCTGGCCCTGATCGGGGTCTGTCTCGAATTGCTGGCGCGCGCGCAGCACCTCGGCCTCGCTCGGGCAATGCAGTCTGGCCCCGGTCGATTGCGCGGCCAACTGCACGCGGCAGGCCTGTTCTAGATAATACATGCGGTAAAAGGCCTGAGCCACGGTGCTTCCAATGGTCAGTAGGCCGTGATTTTGCAGAATCAGCCCCATATGGTCGCCCAGATCGCGCACCAGACGCTCGCGTTCGCTCAGATTGTCGTCTGCCGCAATGCCCTCATAGGGGTGAAAGCCGATGCGCCCGTAGAACTCCATATTGATCTGATTCAGGGGCAGGATACCCTCCTCCTGCGCGGCAATGGCCATGCCCGCGAGCGTGTGGCTGTGCATCACGCAGTCTGCCTCGGGATGGGCCCGGTGCACGGCGGAATGGATCACGAAGCCCGCCGGATTGACCGGCCAGCTCGTCTCCTGCTGGGGGTGCCCTTCTGAATCCACCACTACGAGCGAGCTCGCCGTGATCTCCTCGAAAAGCAGCCCATAGGGATTGACCAGAAAGCGATGCCCCTCTCCGGGCAGACGCACGGAGAGATGGGTGTAAACCATGTCGGTCAGACCAAAATGCGCGTAGAGCCGATAGGCGGCGGCCAGTTCCTCGCGCAATTCCTTTTCGGTCAGGGCGGTCATGCGGTCACTCCCGTCTTGCTGAAATGCCCGAATGTATTGGTGCGTCGTGTTCCCTCAGGCAAGGCAATTTCACCCCGCTCGCGTTTGGCGATGAGGTAGGAATAGGTCTGCATGGCCTGCGCCCACATGTGATCGCCGATTTTCACGGCCTCATAGGCGGTGTCGCCCTTCTCGAAAGCGGGGAGGGGGCGGATTTCGTGATGATAATCGCAGGCGTAGAAGAGCGGGAAGGAATAGCGTTCCTCCTGCACGCTGCGCACGCGATGGGCGGTGGCGACAAAAGCCCCCGCCGTCATCATTTCGAGCATATCGCCGATATTGACCACGAAACTCCCCGGAATGGGCGGTGCGTCGATCCACTCACCCTTGCCGTTCAACACTTCCAGACCCGGCTGGTCGGCCAGCAGGATGGTAAAGCACTCATAATCGGTATGCGCGCCAATGCCCGGTGCGTCATGGGCCTCGCCATCGAAAGGATAATGGATCATGCGCAGTTTCGAGGGAGGGAACTGCGCCACATCGTCGAAACTATGTTCATCGAGCCCCAGAGCGAGGGCGAAACCACGAAACAACACGCGCCCCAACTCGAAAACGGCCTTGTAATAGGCGCTTGCCCGCTCGCGGAACAGGGGGATGTCAGGCCAGTCATTAGGACCGAGTAGCGGCGTTCCAGCCTGAACCAGAGGATGATCGGCAGGAACTTCAAAGCCGATATCGAAGGCTTCCTTATGGTCGGGTCGGGATTTATTGTAGATTTCCTCCCCTTCCGGAACGAAACCCTTATGCGAGGCGGAACTGCCGATATAGCGCTTCATCTTCTCCTCAAAAGGCTGGGAGAAGAAATCCTTCGCGGCCTGGCGCAGATCGGTGATGAGTTCGGGCGCGACGCGATGACCAGCAATATAGAAAAACCCGATCCTGCTGGCCGCTTCGTGCAGCGTCGCCGCCACTTTCTGACGATCGGTCTTGTCCGCCGAATACAGCCCGGCAATGTCGATCACCGGAATGGACGTGAACGTCTCTTCTGTCATGTCAGGACTCTCCTGCTGAGGCGGGGAAGCACCCCGCAAAGGATCTGACCTGATCCTGCCTGAGCCAGTCATTCATGGCATGGCGGTCGGCAAAGGGCAGATCGG
>NZ_AYXS01000048.1:9632-10937 GCF_000505765.1 Asaia sp. SF2.1
ACCCCGTGCGCGCTGTGACATCCAGATTCGGCGCCAGAAATCGCGGTGAAAATCGAGTGCGGCGCGATTTTCAGGTGCCGCCGGATGCGAGACCTGCGGGCCCTGATCATAGCCTACGCGTGCCTGAACGTGATGCACACGCGCGATGAATTCACTGAAATCATCGCAGGGGTCATCGAGCAGTCTTTCGCAGCCTACGACCCAATGGCTGATATCAGCGGTAAAAAGCGCTTCGGGTATTTGCGCGATAACATCGAGCGTGACCCAAGGCGTAGCGCAGAGCCGGGCCCGATGAGTTTCGAAGCTGAGCGTCAGCCCATGCCTCTGCCCCAGATTCATGGCACGACCGATGAATTCGGCCTGAAGCGCAGCGTTCCAGCGATCATTGCCGCCCAGAACGTTCACGAAGCGGGGGGAGAGGAGCGCGGCGCGTCCGAGGGTCTCATCCAGATCGGCCAGATGGTCGTCCAGCGTCGCGCTCTGGCGGGGGATGACTCCGCCGCCGGTCAGGGCAATGGCGATATAGGGGCAATCGGTGTCGCGCACTGCCACGCGGCAGGCCGAGAGGTTTTCCGGTTCCGGGATACGCGCCTCGATCCCGTCATAACCGCGACGATGGGCATCGGCGATGGCCTCACCCCAGGGACGCGTATCGCCCCAGAGTGTCAGGAAGCTGTCGAGGCGCATCGGCGTGTCGTCTCCCGTCATGCTTGTGTCGGATCAGAAATTATAGCGCAGATCGCAGCCGATCCAGCGCGGCGTCTGAAGGAACTGCACGCGTGAATTATCCGAGCCTGTGAAGGAATAGGTGTTGCCATGCTTGTTGAGCATGTTGTCGACATACACGGCGGCCGTCCATTTGCCGGTTTTGGGCCCCACTTCCATGCGCATTCCGAACGAGCTGATCTTGTCAGTCACGCCATTGGGGTCACCCAAAGCCACCAGCATATTGTCCTTCCAGGTGTAGCTGGTCTGGAGCGTCATGCGATAGGCGCGGGGCAAGTCGATGCCATAACGTGCCACGGCATTCCAGGAGAAGCGCGGGGCAAAAGGTAGCACCGAATGAGCGGTAACGGAGGAAAGCAGCGGCAGGCCGCCGATATCATTCACCGCATTGGTGGCCTGCGCGTCGAGATAGGCAAAGGAGCCGCGCAGATCGAGATTGGGGACCAGATCATGCAATGTGCTCGACAATTCGCCGCCGCGGGTACGGGCACGGGGGATCGGCCCAAGGCTGAGTGAGGTGATGTTCATGGGCATTTCAGCCACGAACAGCGTCTGGCGGTTATGATATTCATAATCGAA
>NZ_AYXS01000048.1:11063-11164 GCF_000505765.1 Asaia sp. SF2.1
ATCATGTTTTCAGGACGCACATAATCGAGTGCCTGAGGGGCAGATACGGGGGCCGCAAAATAGGCGCCCGCCTTGTAGCCGTTGGAAATGGTGGCATAGAC
>NZ_AYXS01000048.1:11201-14650 GCF_000505765.1 Asaia sp. SF2.1
CTGTGTGCCGGGCACGATGGTGTAACGTAGCCCCACGCGCCCGGTCAGGCGGGCATAGGAATGGGTGGTGTCTAGGCGTGAGAGATAGGCGCCCTTGCTCGTCAGCGCGCCAGCATCATCGATCGTCCCGCCATTGAAGCCACGATCATCCCAGGAGAAACGGCCCGAGGCGATGAAATCGAGATTATGCAGCACATTGGTGACCGTGTTGATATAGAGCCCGGTCGATACATTCTGCTGCACGAAACGGTCTGTCAGATTGCCGTTGGGCACGCCGAGCAGAAAGGAACGGTAGCTCGTATAGGCCCCGTTGATCTTGTCCCAGGATTCGTAGACGCCCACCGTCAGGTGGAAGCGCTTTGCCAGATCCATCCTGAGATGCATGTCATGGGACTGGGCGAGGGACGTGTCGTTCCAGTGATAATCACCGACATTGATTGATTCACCATCGTAATTATCATAATCGCTGCGACGGAAGGCGTCGAACGCGGTGGTCGAGACGAACTGCCCCCAGTTGAAATCATGGGTGTAATTGATCGAGACGCCGCCGCCATTCTCGTTACGGCCGACGCGGTTCGTGCCCACATTGACTGCGTTATAGGATGCATTCGGCCCCACACCCACCGTTCCTGTCGGAAAACCATTGACCGCATCGCCATCCGTATCCTGGGGCGACATCGAAATGCCCTTGTCGCGCGTGTAATGGATGTTCAGCAGCAGGCTCGAACGGTCATCGATCAGAAAGCGCGTGAGATTGCGCAAGCCCAGCTGATCCTGCGAGCCATAGCGTTTATTGGTGTGGATATCGCGCTGCCAGCCATCGCCATTGATATAGGAAAAGGCGGTGCGGTTCTGGATACGGTCGGTAATCGGCACATTGACGGCTGCACTCGCCGTATTGGTGCCGTAGCTGCTATAGCCCCAATCCACATAGCCGCCGAATTTTCCGTCTGGCTTGACCGCCTCGACCGCGATGTTCCCGCCCGTGGAGCTGCGCCCGTAATCGAAGCCCTGTGGCCCCTTCTCGACGGCGACAGACTGGGTGTCGAACATCTGTCCTGTATAGAACACGGGGTAGGGGGCAAACACGCCATCCTGATAGATACCGATCCCGCCCATATTGTTGCCGGTATAGTCATCGAGCCCGATGCCTCGGATCGAGAAGACAGGCGTGCTGCCAGACGTCGCATTCACGGCGGTAAGGCCCGGCGTATAGGCGGCAATATCCTTGGGGCTGGTGATATGCAGTTCCTGCAACTCGCGGCCACTCAGCACATTGACCGTGGCTGCCGTGGTGAGGAAGCGCTGAGCGCGTGAGCCCGTGACCTGAATGGCCTCCGGGTCGGAATGGGGTGCTGCATGGCGTCGGGCATCGGTGCTGCGCGGCGTATGGACGGCGCGGGATGGGGCAGCGCCATGAAGGGGATGATTGGGTGTCGTGGTGTACGGGCTTGCTGCTGCATGGGCCACACCGCCCATACAGGACCCGTCCAATCCCGAGCCAGCCAGAGCGATCCCGGCAGAGAGTGAAAGCGCCGTGCTGGTGAGGCGGCGAAATCCTTTGGGCAGGCGCGTCATCATGAAAAGGACTCCCGTCAGTGGCTTCCCTGTCATTGAAGAGGCGAAACGACATCCTGTTCGATTGAAAAAAACCAAACCTCACTTTGTCAGATCGTTACCCATATCGCGTCATTCATGGAATTTATGGCAAATCTTCCGGGATCACGCGTTTTGAGACGCTTTTGTCACATGTGGTGAATCATCTGGTCCAGAAACTGGCGCGCACGGGCCGTATCGGGTGCCGTAAAAAACTTCTCCGGGGGGGAAGCCTCCAGCACGACGCCCTTGTCCATGAACACCACGCGGTCGGCAATATGGCGTGCAAACCCCATTTCATGCGTGACGCATATCGTGGTGATGCGTCGCTCAGCCAGGGCGTTAATGATACTGATCACACCCTTGATAGCTTCCGGGTCCAGAGCCGCAGTAGGTTCGTCGAAGAGAATGATATCGGGCGCCATGCACAGGGCGCGGGCAATCGCGACACGCTGCTGTTGCCCTCCTGAAAGCTGGATCGGGTATTTATTGGCCTGTTCGCCAATACCCACCTGCTCCAGATAGCCTCGGGCAAGCGATTCCGTTGCATCGCGATGGGCCTTGCGGACAAGCCGCGGGGCGAGTGTACAGTTTTCCAGCACGGTGAGATGCGGAAAGAGATTATAATTCTGAAACACCATCCCCACTGCCCCGCGCAGCAGGGGCAGGCTTGTCTTGTTGTCGATCACCTCACCATCGATCATGAGCACCCCGCTATCATGGGGCTCGATACGGTTCAGCGTGCGGATAAAGGTCGATTTTCCTGATCCCGATGGCCCCAGAACGACAATTTTCTCGCCATGATCGATATCGAGGCTCACCCGGTCCAGCGCGAGAAACTCGCCATAAAATTTGCTGAGCTTGCGCAGGCTGAGGGCGCAATCGGGATTGGGGGGCAGATTATGCAACATGGTTTGATGTCTCCGCCTCTGCGGTACCAGCCGCCCTGTCTGCGGGTTTTTCCGTGATCATGCCGGGTCTGGCGGCGCTACCGGCGCGACTTGCCCAGACAAACCGTGTTTCGATGCGTTTTTGCAGGTGCAGGAAGGCAAACACCATCACAAGATAATAGACCAGCGCCGCAGCGTAATATTCGGTAAACTCGAAGCTGCGTGCCACCTGGACCTGCGTGATGAACAGCAGTTCCTGCAGGGAGATGACCGAAGCCAGCGAGGTTGTCTTGAGCAGCGAAATGAATTCATTGATGGTGGGCGGCAGCGCCACACGCAGGGCCTGGGGAAAGATCACATGGCGGTAGATCTGTGCCTGACTCATGCCCAGAGCCTGCCCCCCTGCCAGCTGTCCGGGGTCGATGGCGCTCAGTGCTGCCCGATTGATCTCGACCTGATAGGCCGATTCATTGATCGACAGGCAGATCCATGTGGCCAGAAAAGGCGAGAACCAGCTTTCGCGAAACACCGGAAAGAATTGCGGCAGCGCATTCCAGATGAAGAGAAGCTGCAGCAATGTCGGCGCGCCACGAAAAACAGCGACATAGGCCCGCAGGAAAGGGTGCCAGAGTGAGCGCGGGGCGTTGAGTTTCAGGGCAATGGGAATGGAAATAACGATGGCCGCCGCATGAGAAGCGAGCGCAATCGCCAGCGTCATGACGGCGCCCTTGAGGAACGCCATCGAGAAAAGGGCTGAGAAAAACGTGGTTGTGTTGAAGCGCGGTCTTTCACTGTGCACACCGAGCGCCGCCCGTGCAGCCGGGCCGACATTCCATTTTTTCTCAAGGGAGGCGATCTTGCCCTGCTGCTTCAGCGTGGCGATGGCCCCATCCAGCAGCGCCTTGTCCTGCCCGGTGCGGCGCAGATAGATCGCGAATTCCGAATAGCCCGGCAGGGAGGGGG
>NZ_AYXS01000048.1:14715-14897 GCF_000505765.1 Asaia sp. SF2.1
TGAAGATGACATGCAGCTTGCTGCCCAGCTGGGCCTGTCGATAGAAAAGCTCGACATCCTGACTCAGAAAATTCTGTGACCGTCCAACCAGAACCTGCTGCACTACCTGATCTTCGCTCGGGTATTGCTGAAGCATGATCGGGGCCTTGCCACGTGCAGCCAGACCCTGGTTGATTTCCTCG
>NZ_AYXS01000048.1:14961-16348 GCF_000505765.1 Asaia sp. SF2.1
ATACGGGCGGCATAGCTCGTGCCTGATTCAACGGCGAGGCTCTGCCCCGCAAGAGCCTCGAAACTGCTCACCGGAGCGATCTGGCTGGGGGCCACCACAACGGGGGATGTTTCGAGATAGGCAACCGCATCAAACAGCCGCTCGCGTGACGCCTGTTTGAGCACCCCACTCATGACCAGACTGCACCGCCCCGCCCCGAGGCTCGGGAAAAGCCCTGTGAAATCCATCGTCTCGAATTGAACGGGGACATGCCAATAGGCGCCCAGCTCACGCGCCAGCGCGATATCGAACCCGTCCAGCGCCGAGAGATCTGCCCCGTTGACGAATGTCATGGGGGGCAGGGTCGGATTGGTGCAGATACGCAGCGTTCCGTTTTCGATGAAGGCCGGGCGTTCCTGGGCATAGCCTGAAGCTGGCGAGAGGAACACGACCAGCAGCGCAAGGCAGGCGATGAGGCGGCGCATCAGCATGTTTCTTCCAGAATGGCACGGAAGGTTTCGGCCATGAGCCCGTTTTCCGGGGTGGGACGTATCAGGAAGTAGAAATGATTCACCAGATGCAGGTCGTTGAACACGATGTGGCGCAGCCTGTCCTGCTGGACCATCTGCGTCACGAACAGCTCGGGCAGAAAACCGACATACATGCCCGACAGGATCAGCAGGGCGCGTGAGTCGATATTATCGGCGCGCGCCGCAAAATTCATGGAGGGGCGCAGCTCATCCCATCGCGGGGAAGATGCGGCATCGCTGACACTGATCATGCGTGCCTCGGCGAGGGCGGCGATATTGATCGTGTCTTCCGGGCGGTCGAAAAGCGGATGGCGGGCACCGCAATAAAGATTGGACCGTTCGCTGAAGAGGGCGGTTGCTTCCATTTCGGGCTGCTGGTGCGGATAGAGCGTTATCCCGGCCGTTGCCGTCCCGTTACGCACGGCAAATTCCACATCGCGTGTCGAGGCCGAGCGCACATCCATCTCGACCGCAGGATAGCGACTGGTAAAGATCTGGATGGCCCGCAACAGGGCGGTTTCGCCATGAAACTGGATGTTGTCGGGCAGATAGAGGCAGAACCGCCCCGAGAGCGTTCCGCTGACATCATTGATGCGCTGCTGGAACAGATCGATATCGGTAAAAAGGCGCGTCGTGGCATCTAGTACCCCCTGGCCCTCATTCGTCAGGGCAAAACCCGCGCGCCCACGGTGGCACAACACCATGCTCAGCCGGTTTTCAAGGGCGGCAATGTCAATGCTGATCGAGGATTTGCTCTTGCCCAGCGCCAGTTCTGCCGCAGCGAAACCGCCATGCTGGGCCACGCAGGCAAAGACACGCAGCAAACGCAGATCGACCTCGGCGATACGCCCCTGAAACCCGCTGGCGCGAGGTGGGCG
>NZ_AYXS01000048.1:16391-17468 GCF_000505765.1 Asaia sp. SF2.1
TCGTGGCGTGGCGTTGGTGCGGATACGTGACAAAGGCGGGAATCCTGCTTCAGCAAACACGTGATGATATCTCCCCTTGCGACACGATCAACCGTTCATCTGCCAGCCTTCTGTCGGGCTTTGGCAAAAGCCGGATCGGTTACAGGGAGTATGCCGGGTGGGGCGCAGGCGATAATTTATGAAACGCCAAACCAAACTCCATCTCATTGTAATTGAGAAATGATCGGGTGGCTTCTAGCCTCGCTCACACCTGACGGGCGTTGATGGCCTGCCAGATGCCTCAACGGGCCTTGCGTCAGGCAGGGTCGCAGCCGGCAGAACCTGCCCCACCGGGTCTGCCTTCAACAGGAGCGCCGTGCATGACTGCCAATCGCTGGTTCATTGATAGCGAAACCGGAACATTGTCGGATGTGCTGCTCTGCCCGCCTGATTTCTACACCTGGAACCCGAGCAACGATATCGCCATACGCACCCTTGCCACGGGTGCACGACCGGACCCGGCAAAGCTGCAAGCGCAATTTGCCGGGCTGGTTCACGTGCTGGAAGAGGCTGGCGTTCATTGCCATTTCCTCACCCCGCGGGAGGGCCAGCCCTATCAGGTCTATACACGCGATTCGTCGCAAACGACCCCGTGGGGCACGGTCGTCACGCGCCTGATGCGCCCCGAGCGCCAGCCCGAGCAGGAGGGGATCGAGGCTTTCTACGCCGGAGATGAGATCACCGGATACTGCACCGAGGGTTATGTCGAGGGGGGCGATATCCATATCATCCGTCCCGGCCTGGTTGTGGTGGGTGTCAGTGGCGGCCGTACAACCGTCGAAGGGGCGCAGGCCTTTCTCAAGCCTTTCGAAGCGGCAGGCTGGACATGCCGCATGGTCCATTTCCCCGAGCATTTCCTACATCTGGATGTGATTTTTACGATGGTGACCGAAGGGCTCGCCATTGGTGTCACGGATGTGCTGGAGGATGAAGACCTTGCCTGGTTCGAGGCGCAGGGCATCCGTATTCTTCCCGTGACCTACAAGGAGGCCATGCGCGATATGGCGTGCAATGTGCTGGCGCTGGGCGAGGGGCGGG
>NZ_AYXS01000048.1:17596-17687 GCF_000505765.1 Asaia sp. SF2.1
GGAGCCTGAACTTGACGAGTTCTCGCAAGGCGGTGGCAGCATACACTGCATGACGATGCCGCTCAGACGTGCCAGTCTGGCCTGACGACAC
>NZ_AYXS01000048.1:17773-17944 GCF_000505765.1 Asaia sp. SF2.1
GGCATCATGTTTTTTGATGCAGGCAGGAGAGCGTAGTCATGGCACCACGTCTGATCATCAGTGCTGATGGGCCGGAAGCCTTTGCAGGCTGGCGCGATTCCTTTGCCACCCATGCGCCCGATATCGAGATCCTGTCCTGGTTCGATCCTGCCACGCCCCGTGATGCGGCGC
>NZ_AYXS01000048.1:17990-33485 GCF_000505765.1 Asaia sp. SF2.1
AGTATGCGCTGGTCTGGGAGGCCGATGACGATGATCTGCGCGCCATGGGGCATCTGCGCGGTATCCTGTGCACGGGCGCAGGCGTCAATCACCTGGTCAGGAGTCCAGCCTTTCCCCGTCATGTGCCGCTCGTGCGCATGGGGGGTGGCGATACGGCGCGGCTGATGGCCGATTATGTTTTATGGGCGTGCATGACCCTCTTGCGCGACGCCCGGACATGGGCCGTGCAACAGGCCCGGCATGAATGGGTGCGCAATCTGGTCTCTCGCACCAGCGCCGGTACCCGCGTCGCTGTGCTCGGTTATGGGCAGATCGGGGCGGTGGTGGCGCAAAGCCTAGCGCGTGCCGGATTTGAAGTCTGCGCCTGGCGTCGCTCGCAAGGGGAAAGCGCAGACGGGCCTGTCAGTCTTTTCAGCGGGTCGCAAGGGCTTGAGCACGTTCTCGGCCAGGCCGATCTGCTGGTCAATCTCCTGCCCAGCACCCCCCAGACACGACACCTCCTGAACGAGGCAACCCTCACGCAATTGCCGCGCGGTGCAGGGCTTATCAATGTCGGTCGTGGCGATCATCTGGTAGAGGTTGATCTGCTGGCCCTGCTGGATGCGGGGCATCTCTGCGGTGCCGTGCTGGACGTGGTGGCCGAAGAGCCCCTGTCTCCGCATTCGCCGCTATGGGATCATCCGGCCATCACGCTGACCCCCCACGTGGCCTCCGAAGCCTCACGGGAGGAACAGGTCCGTTATGTGGCGGAGGTTATTCGTGAGATGGAACGCGGGGGAAATCCGTCGCTTCTCTATGACCACCAGCGCGGGTACTGACTGCTTCGCTCATGCGCGGCTGGGTGATCTGCGCAAGCCCTGACGGGTATGTGGCTCGCCCCATGGGGCAACTGTCTGTCAGTGTCCCGGCATGATTTTACCCCTGCGTTTTTCCCGTCGCCCGGCACTATGCTAGAATAGCTTTCCTGCAATGGTGGCAGGTATGGCAGGGGAGTATTATGCGCAGGGTCGTCATCAACAGGGCATGTGATACAGAGAGGCTACAGGCATTTCGGCTTGCCAATGCCCATATGCCCGATATTGAACGCGTTGAGGGAACAGAGGGGCGCGATATCCCGCTCGCTTCACTGGTCGAGCGTGGCATGGCCGATGCGGGGCTGGTTTACAAGCCTGGCGCCATAGGGGCGGCCCTGTCCCATCTGGGATTGTGGAGCCTTGCAGCGCATCAGAACGAAGCGCTGATGATTTTCGAGGATGACGCCCTGTTGTGCCGAAATTTCGAGGCGGAATCTGCGCGGTTGATCGCAACCCTCCCGCCCGAGTGGGACGTTGTCCTGCTGGGTTATAATTTCAATGCACCGATCACGATCGACGCCTTGCCAGGCGTGACACGCAGCGTGATCACGTTTGATGAGCGGCGCATGCAGAAAAACGCTGCATCGTTTGGGGCGCAGGATCGTCAGAGCGTCGCCTATCGTCTGCTTCAGGCGTTTGGTCTATGCGCCTATGTGGTGTCGCCCAAGGGCGCGCGTCGGCTGCTCGAATGTTGTCTGCCGCTGCGGGCGCAGGAATATCAGCAACTCGGCCTGGATCGGATGGTGCGTAATGTCGGTATCGATGTCGTGACGTCCTATTATTTTTCCCAGCTTGAGGCTTATGGCGCTTTTCCGCCGCTTGCCCTCTCGCCCAATGACAAGACGATCTCCACTATCAGCCCACGCGTGACGGGCCGCCTGGTCTGAAGCCGGATGCGGGATTCCCAGTACGCCGGCGCGCTTTGCTGATCGCCTAGCCCCGGCGTTCGGCAATGGCGGCAGCAAGGGTTGAAACGAGCACCAGCGACGCCGCGTTGGAGCGAAATCCCTGAAAATCGGCTTCATGCACTTCCAGCCACAGGCCTGACTGCGGGATGACCGGGCTGGCTGCGCTGTCCGTCATGGCGATAACCGGCACATGACGCGCCTCGAGTGCCTGAAACAGCTCGATCGTACGGGGTGCGTAATCCGTATAGCTCAGCACCAGAGCTGCATCCTCTGGACCGGCATGGGCAAAGCTTTCTTCTTCCATACCGGTTTCGAGCCCGATGATCTGATGGCGAATATCGAGCTTTGCCAGAAGATAGGACAGATAGCGTATGACCGGCATGGAACGGCGCAGCCCCAGAAGATAGAGGCAGTTGGCCTGCGCCATGGTGGTGACAGCAGCCTCCAGCCGTTCAGGCAGCAAATGGGCCTGCAAGGCACGCAGGGAGTCATGCGCCGCCTCGTAAAATCCGTTGAAAATAACTGAGGCTTCAAGCGGTTCGCCATCGACGCGACGCAGCGCATTGACGCGCTCGCGATAGGTCACGTTGCGCACGCGCAAACGGTCACGAAAAACCGCCTGCATTTCCGAAAAGCCGCCAAAACCCAGCGTGCGGGCAAAACGCACGACGGTCGAGGGCTGCACGCAAGCCTGTCTTGCCAGGGAGCTGACCGTTCCGAGCGCCACTTCATCGGGATCCTCGGTCACGAAATCAGCAAGCTGGACCAGCCTCTTGGGAAGCTGCGCATAGCATTGGCGCAAGCGATGGTGGAACGCGTCAAAATCGGACTGGGTCGGCACGGCGTCTTCAGCAATATCGGTCAAGGCAAGGTGATCCGCAAAAGGGAATGGATATTCCATAGCAAAACCGGGCATCCGGGCGAAGTGTCCCGGTCGCTCATGACGCCCTTGCCATGCAGTTAATCACATCAGCGTGCGAAGTTAAAGAAAATTAGGGAATGTACGTTCTATTGCGTGACCAAGAACAGAATGTATGTTCTTATCATGCGCAACGTAACATGCTTGTAGGAGTCGGGGATGCGCGGACAGGATCTCGATATCATCGCCATAGGACGTTCCTCAGTCGATCTATACGGGCAGCAGATTGGTGGCCGGCTGGAAGATATGGCCAGTTTCAGCAAGGCCGTCGGTGGTTGCCCGGCCAATATCGCCATCGGCACGTCGCGGCTCGGCCTGAAATCGGCCATCATCACCCGCGTGGGTCATGAGCATTTCGGGCGTTTCATCACCGAGCAATTGCAGCGTGAGGGTGTGTGCACCGATGGCGTGCGCGTCGATCCCGATCGGTTTACGGCGCTCGCCATTCTGGGGGTGCGTGATCGTGAAAACTTCCCGCTTCTGTTTTATCGCACCGATTGTGCCGATGCAGCGCTGGACGAAAACGATATCGATCCCGCACTGATCGCCCGCACCAGGGCAGTTGTCGTGACTGGCACGCATTTCTCGCGTCCGGCTTCGGCCAGAGCGCAGCGCAAGGCGATGGATCTTGTGCATGCGCATGGCGGCAAGGTGGTATTCGATGTGGATTACCGCCCCAATCTGTGGGGTCTGGCCGGCATTGGCGATGGTGAGTCGCGCTATGTGAAATCCGAGAATGTCACGCGGCATCTCATGGAAATCCTGCCGGAATGCGACCTGATCGTCGGCACCGAGGAAGAACTGCATATTGCAGGGGGCAGCGAGGATACGCTTGAGGCCATTCGGGCTATCCGGGCTGTTTCCAGTGCCACGATCGTCTGCAAGCGTGGCCCGATGGGATGTGTCGTGTTCGATGGTGCCATTCCCGATACGCTCGAAGACGGTATTTCGGGCCCCGGCTTTCCGGTTGAGGTCTATAATACACTCGGGGCGGGCGATGCCTTCATGTCGGGCTTCCTGCGCGGCTGGGTCAGGGGCGAGAAGATTGCCGAGTGCTGTCGCTTCGCCAATGCCTGCGGGGCCTTTGCTGTCTCGCGCCTTCTGTGCTCGTCGGAAATTCCGACTTGGGAGGAACTGAGCTACTTCCTTGAGAAGGGCAGCAATGAGCGCGCCCTGCGTCGCGACGCTGCCATCAATCACCTGCACTGGGTCACGACGCGCCGTCAGCAGACAACGCCCATCATGGCGCTTGCGTGCGACCACCGGTTGCAGCTTGAGGAAATTGCCACGGCGGTGGGAGCCTCGTTCGATCGTATTCCCAAATTCAAGAAACTCGCTGTCGAGGCCGCAAAATCTGTCGCTCAGGGGCGTGCCGGTTTTGGTGTGTTCATGGATGGTCGCTACGGGCAGGATGCGCTGTTCGAGGCCTCTCATGCCGGGCTATGGACTGCACGTCCCATCGAGAAAACCGGCTCGCGTCCGCTCGATTTCGAGTGCGGCGGGTCGCTTGGGGCGCATCTGGTGGAGTGGCCGAGTGAGCAGGTGATCAAGTGCCTGTGTTTCTACCACCCCGATGATCCTGAGGAACTGAAGCAGCGTCAGGAGCGCGAATTGATCCGGGCCCAGGATGCCTGCCGCAAGCTGGGCAAAGAAATCCTGATCGAGATCATTGCGGGCAAGAACGGCACCCTCAATCCCGATACCGTTTCGTCCATCCTCTCGCGTCTTTACGATATCGGGCTGCGCCCCGACTGGTGGAAGCTTGAGGGTCAGCGCGACAGGAAGGCGTGGGAGAAAATCGGCGCTGTGATCGAGGCGCGCGATCCGCATTGCCGAGGCGTGGTCATTCTTGGCCTCGATGCGCCAGCCGAGGAGTTGATGGAAGCCTTCGAGGCTTCTGCCGCGACGCCTTGGGTCAAGGGCTTTGCAATCGGTCGCACCATTTTCGCCCAGCCTGCCCGCGACTGGCTTGCCGGCAAGACAACCGACGACCAGGCCGTGACCGAAATGGCGCGCCGGTTTCAGGCCTTCGTGACCGCCTGGGAGTCCCGCGATCAGGCGGTGCTCTCCGGGGCCAGTGCGTGACGTCAGGGAAGAGTATACGCCTATGAAAACTATCCGTCTGACCATGAGCCAGGCCCTTGTTCGGGCCATGATGGCGCAGAAAACCGAGATCGACGGGCGCATCGAGCCCTTTTTTGCCGGTGTCTGGGCCATTTTCGGTCATGGCAATGTCGCCGGTCTGGGCGAGGCGCTTCATGCGCAGCGTGACATCCT
The DNA here is from genome assembly GCF_000505765.1 of Asaia sp. SF2.1. NCBI lineage: Bacteria > Pseudomonadati > Pseudomonadota > Alphaproteobacteria > Acetobacterales > Acetobacteraceae > Asaia > Asaia sp. SF2.1. The sequence continues at coordinate 22,949 of NZ_AYXS01000048.1, forward strand.
GCCGACATTGCGTGGTCATAACGAGCAGGGCATGGTCCATGCGGCCACGGCCTTTGCCAAGGCCGCCCGTCGCCGTCAGGTCATGGCCTGTACGAGTTCGATCGGGCCGGGTGCGCTCAACATGGTTACTGGCGCTGCCGTTGCCCATGTGAACCGTTTGCCTGTCCTGCTGTTGCCGGGCGATGTTTTTGCCAATCGTATTCCGGATCCTGTGTTGCAGCAGGTTGAGGATTTTGGCGATGGCACGCTCAGTGCCAGCGACTGCTTCAGGGCTGTCTCGCGCTATTTCGACCGTATTACGCGTCCCGAGCAGATCATTCCGGCCTTCAACCGCGCCATGACCGTGCTGACCGATCCGGCCGAATGTGGCCCGGTGACGCTCTCGCTCTGTCAGGACGTGCAGGCAGAAGCCTTCGAGTATCCCGAAAGCTTCTTTGCAGAGCGTATCCATCGCATACGTCGCCCGGTTGCCGACGAAGTCGAACTGGAAGAGGCCATTGCCCTGATCAGCCAGTCGCGCAAGCCGCTGGTGATTGCAGGGGGCGGCGTCCTTTATGCCGGGATCGAAAAGCAGCTTGCGGCTTTCTGCGCGGCTAAGGGTATCCCGGTTGGAGAGACACAGGCCGGTCGGTCCTCTCTGCCCACGTCGAACACCCTCAACATGGGGGGTATCGGGGTGAGCGGCAGTTCAGCCGCCAATGAAATGGCCGTCGAGGCCGATCTCGTCATTGCCGTCGGAACGCGTCTCGCCGATTTCACGACGGGTTCCTGGGGGTTGTTCGCCAACCCGGATATGCGGATCGTCTCGCTCAATATCCAGCCTTTCGATGCGACCAAGCATCAGGCACTGGCCGTGGTGGGCGATGCCGGCAAGTCGCTCTCTGCCCTCGAAGCAGGGCTGAAAGACTGGAAAGCCATACCGGAATGGACCGGCAAAGCTGAGCGTGCCTATCGGAACTGGATGGACATCTCGGCGCGTTATCAGGCCCTGCCCGATGCAAGCCAGACCTCCCTTCCAACCGATGCGCAGGTGATTGGCGCCGTGCAGCGGGCAGGGCGACCCACCGATACGGTGGTTTGCGCCGCCGGAGGGCTGCCAGCCGAGCTGCAGAAGCACTGGCGGGCTGAACAACCTGGCGGATACCATATGGAATATGGTTTTTCCTGCATGGGGTACGAGCTTGCCGGGGCATTGGGCGTCAAGATGGCCTGCCCGGAGCGCGAGGTGATCGTGATGCTGGGAGACGGATCCTGGCTGATGCTCAATGCCGAGATCGCGACCTCGGTGGTGCTCGACCAGAAGCTGATCATCGTGCTGCTCGATAATCACGGTTATGGCTGTATCAACCGCCTTCAGCAGGAATGCGGCGGGGCGCCTTTCAATAATCTCTGGGAAGATTGCAGGCAGGTTCAGCCGTTCAAGATCGACTTTGTGCAACTTGCCCACGGGCTCGGTGCCCATGCCGAGAAAGTGCCCGATCTGCCGTCCCTGACAGCCGCTGTCGAGCGTGCCCGCGCTGCCGACCGCACCACGGTGATCGTGATCGATACCGATCCCGCATCCACGACCACCGATGGCGGCGCCTGGTGGGATGTGGCCGTGCCAGAGGTCTCGACACGGAGCCAGGTCGGCAAGGCCCGCGAGAGCTATGAGCGCCAGCGTGGCACCCAGCGTATCGGCAACTGATCCCTTCGACGCATCAATCCTCATTCTGGAGGCAGACATGACCATCAAGATCGGCGCAAATCCTATCATCTGGTCCAACGATGACATGCAATCGGTGGGGGCAACCACCACGCTGGAGATGTGCCTGACCCAGGCTCGCAAGGCGGGCATACAGGGTATGGAACTGGGGCATAAATTTCCCCAGACCGTTTCAGGCATGAAGGCCGCGCTCGACCCGTTCGGTCTCGAGTTTATCTCGGGATGGTGGTCCACCGAGCTGTTGACCCGTAGCGCGGATGAGGAAATTGCCGCGCTTAAGCCCCGTCTGGAACTGCTCAAGGGTATGGGTTGCAAGGTTTGTATTGCGGCCGAAACCTCGAATGCCATTCATGGCCAGATCGACACACCACTCTCGGCACGCCCTTATCTGAAGGGCGGCGAATGGACCGAATTTGCACGCCGCATGACCGTGGTGGCCGACTTCCTTGCCGATCATGGCATCGACCTTGTCTATCACCATCATATGGGCACCGTGGTGCAGTCGCGCGAGGATATCGCACGCTTCATGGATTTGACGGCCCCCTCGGTGAAGCTGCTGCTCGATACCGGCCATGCGCTATGGGGCGGGTCTGATCCGGCTGAACTGGCACGATCCTATCGTGATCGTATCCGCCATGTGCATGGCAAGGACATACGACCGTTCAAGCGGGCCCAGGCCGATGTGTATGACTGGAGCTTCCTGCGCTCCGTCCTCTCAGGCGTCTTTACGGTGCCGGGTGATGGCTGCATCGATTATGCCCGCGTCATGCGCGAACTGCCCGACTATTCCGGCTGGATCGTGCTGGAAGCCGAGCAGGACCCCGAGATTGCCAATCCGCTCGTCTATGCCCGCATGGGCCGCAATTATCTGGTCGATACGCTGATCGCGACAGGCCATATGACAGGAGCGGCATCATGAGTTCGAAGCTTCTGGTCCATTCCCACAAGCGCGATGACTCGAAATGCACGGTTTCGGTCACACCGCAATCGGCGGGCTGGGGCTATATCAGCTTCAATGTGCGCGTGCTTGAGGCGGGTGAACAGGTGGCGGACCGTACCGGCCCGAACGAAACCTGTCTTGTCCTGATCAGCGGGAAGGCCCGCATCATCGGCGCGGGTCAGGATTTCGGTGTGATCGGCGAGCGTATGGATCCGTTCAGCGGGGCACCCTGGTCGGTCTATCTGCCCTCCGGGGCAGACTGGCGCGTTGAGGCCGAGACCCCTGTTGAGCTGGCCGTTTGCGCGTCGCCCGCCAAGGGAAAATATCCGGCAAGGCTGATCCCGCCCGATGAGGTGGGTGAACTGACACGCGGCACAGGCACCAATCAGCGTTTTGTGCGCAATATCCTGCCCGATACGGCCCCGGCTGAAACGCTGCTGGTGGTTGAGGTCATCACACCGGGCGGTCACTGGTCCAGCTATCCACCGCACAAGCATGACACGGATGACTTCCCGAACGAGACCTATCTGGAAGAGACCTATTATCACCGCCTGAAGCGCGGCAGCGGTTTCGCCCTCCAGCGTGTCTATACCAAGGATGGTTCGCTGGACGAGGCGATGGCAATTGCTGACCGCGACGTTGTCCTGGTGCCCAAAGGGTACCATCCGGTCGGCGCCCCTCATGGTTTCGATCTCTATTATCTCAACGTCATGGCAGGCCCGCGGCGGGTGTGGAAATTCTCCATGGATCCCGACCAAGCCCATCTTCCCTATTGATCCGACATACCGGAGCGCAGACCCATGTCTTACAAAACCGGGACTCTCAAAATTGGCGTTATCGGCACAGGCGCGATTGGTGAAGACCATATCCGCCGCTGCATGCAGTCACTCTCGGGCGCGGAAATTGTGGCCGTTACCGATGTGAACCTCGTGCGTGCCCGTGAAGTGGCTGACAAATATGCCCCTCAGGCCAAGGTGCCAGAGGATGGTGAATCGCTCATTGCCCTGCCCGAAGTCGAGGCCGTGATCGTGACCTCCTGGGGTGGGACGCACGCGCAATATGTGCTCGAGGCCATCCGGCACGGCAAATACGTGTTTTGCGAAAAACCACTCGCGACCACGGCGGCAGATTGCCTCAAAATTGTCGAAGCCGAGGCGGCGCATGGCAAACGCCTCGTGCAGGTGGGCTTCATGCGCCCCTACGATTCCGGGTATCGCGCCCTCAAGGCTCTGATCGACAAGGGCGAGATCGGTGAAGTGCTGATGATTCACGCAGCCCATCGCAATCAGCGTGTTGGTGCGAATTACAAGACCGATATGGGCATCACCGATACGCTCGTGCATGAGCTTGATGTCTTTCGCTGGATGCTCGGCGATGACTATGTGAGCGCGCAGGTGATTTTCCCGCGCCGCACGTCAAAGGCCATGGAGCATATGCGCGATCCGCAGATCGTCCTGCTGGAGACGAAAAAAGGCATCCGTATCGATGTCGAAATATTTGTGAACTGCCAGTACGGCTATGACATTAAATGTGCCGTCGTCGGCGAACTTGGCGAGGCCAGCCTGCCGGCACCGCCAGCCGTGGAACTGCGCAAGGCGGCCTCGCTCTCCACTGAAATCATGACCGACTGGAAGGAGCGTTTTATCGCTGCCTATGATGTCGAGGTGCAGGATTTCATCAATGGTGTGAAAGCCGGCAAGCTCAATGGTGCCACGTCCTGGGATGGATATTGCGCGTCGGTCGCCGCCGATGCCTGCGTCAAGGCGCAGGAAAGCGGTAGGATCGAGCCAATTACCATGTCACCCAGGCCGGGCCTGTATGGCGGTTGAAAGCCGATCGATCTGTAAAACTGATATCTCACGAGGCCGGACGGGTCTGTCGCATGTTCTCGCAACGGGGTGCGATGCAGCGCAGGGCGCTCAGGATCACCATGGCCATCTGAAACCCGGTCTCTGACTGTCTCACCCGGCGGAAAAACCGTCGGGACAGGAGAATCTTCGATGAGAAGAGTAAAAGACGTCGTCATGGTCGCGTCCGAGCGACATGACGTAGGCTATGTCCTGCGTATCTGCGCTATTGCCGCTCTGGGCGGAATTCTGTTCGGCTACGATACATCGGTCATTTCAGGGGCGATTTCGCCCTTGCAGGAATATTTCCACCTCTCGCCTGCGCAGACTGGCTGGGCCGTATCCAACGTGGTGATCGGCTGCATGGTCGGTGCCATGATTTCCGGCACGATGGCCGACAAGCTGGGGCGGCGCATGACGCTGTTCATCTGCGCCCTGCTTTTCAGCCTGCAATCGGTCGGGACAGCGCTTGCGACGGACTTCACCTGGTTCGTGGTCTATCGCATGCTCGGTGGCATCGCTGTGGGTGTCGCATCGGCTGTCTCACCTATGTACATGTCTGAGGTTTCGCCCAAGGATATGCGTGGCCGTGCCCTGAGCATGGAGCAGTTCGCCATCGTGTTCGGTCAGGTGGTTGTGTTTATCGTCAATTACCTGATCGCGCGTTCCGCTACGCCGGAATGGCTGCTGGATATGGGCTGGCGCTGGATGTTCGGCTCTGAAATCGTGCCCTGCATCCTGTTCTGCGCGACGATCTTCTTCATTCCGGAATCACCACGCTGGCACGTCCTCAAGGGCCGTCACGACGAGGCGCTGAAAACGCTCACCCGTATTTCGAATGAGCATCACGCCCGCAACCTTCATGCTGAAATCAAGCAGTCTCTGGGTGCCGTCGCACAATCGTCCCTGGGCTTTACGAAGGTTCTGGGTGATGCGCGTGCACGCTGGATCATTTTCGTCGGGGCCAGCATTGCTGCGCTGCAGCAGGTCACCGGCATCAATGTCATGATGTATTACGCCCCGATGGTGCTGAAATCGACCAGCGGAAGCCTTCAGGCCGCGCTGTTCCAGACGATCTGGATCGGTTTTGCGCTACTGGCCGGCTGCATCATCGGGGCCTGGATCGTGGATCGTCAGGGTCGCAAGCCGCTGATGCTCTGGGGCTCGATCGGTATGGTGCTGGGTCTGCTCGTCGTGTCATGGGGGCTCTATACCCAGTCCACCGGCCTTATGGCGCTGACAGGGATGCTGGTATTCATGCTGATGTTCGGTCTGTCATGGGGCCCAGTATGCTGGATCCTGATTTCAGAGATTTTCCCCAACCGTTTCCGTGCGGTCGGCATCAGCCTGGCCGTCACGTCGCAATGGGGCATGAATTTCGTAGTCAGCCAGTTTTTCCCGATGCTGAGCGAAAACAAATTTCTGACCGAGCACTTTCATGGCGCCTTCTCCATGTGGCTTTTCGCAATCCTTGGATTGTTTGCCCTGTGGTTCGTCATGAAATTCGTGCCTGAGACCAAGGGCGTTTCCCTCGAGAAGATCGAGGATACGATGATCAATCATCGTGCCCAGTCGAACACGGCGGCCAGTGTCGCGGTCAACTCCACCCGTCATGTCTGAGCGAGGGGAAATCTGATGAGAAAGACCATTCGTGTCGGCCTGATCGGCACCGGTTTCATGGGCAAGGCCCATGCTCTGGCCTATCAGGCTGCGGGCAATGTTTTTGATGATATCTCGCGCCCGGTTCTGCACGCCGTGGCTGATATCGATGGCAGCAGGGCCGAGCAGTTCAAAAACCAGTTCGGTTTTGCCAAGGCGCTGACTGACTGGCAGGCGCTGGTGGCTGATCCCGAAATCGATGTGATCTCGATCACGACGCCAACGCTGTTTCATAAGGAGATGGCTCTTGCCGCCATCGCCGCGGGCAAGCATGTCCATTGCGAAAAGCCGCTGGCTATCAGCGCGGCCGACGCTCTGGAAATGACACTGGCGGCAGAAAAGGCCGGCGTGCGCAGCGCCAGCGGGTTCAATTATATCAAGAACCCTCTCCTGAAATATGCCCGTGATATGATCGCCTCGGGCGAACTGGGCGAGATTACCGATTTCAACGGGATCCACGCTGAAGGTTTCATGGCTGACCCCGCCACGCCCTGGTCATGGCGTTGCGATCCAGCAGGCGGGCAGGGGGCCATTGCTGATGTGGGCAGCCATATCATCGCGATTGCCCGTTATCTTCTGGGGCCGGTGAGTACGGTCTTTGCCAAGCTCGACACACCCATCAGAACCCGTCCCGTCAGCCCCGGTGCCAATGAGCACCGCCAGGTGGGCGTGGATGATATTGCGCGTATGCTGGTCTCGTTCGAGCGGGGATGCTCTGGCACATTACAGGCCAACTGGCTGGCGACCGGTCGCAACATGCAGCTTGCGTTTCAGGTTTCCGGCAGCAAGGGCACGCTGGCTTTCGATCAGGAGCGGATGAATGAACTCCAGTATTTCAAGGCTGGTGAAGATCCGCGCAGCAACGGCTTCAGGTTGATCGAGTCCGGACCGCAGCATGCGCCCTATGGCGCGTTCTGCGTGGCGGGCGGGCATCATCTGGGCTTCAACGATCTCAAGACGATCGAGATGGCCGAGTTCATCCGCGCCATCGATCAGAACAGGCCGGCTAACCCCGATTTCCGCGAAGCCTGGGAAGTTCAGCGCCTCATCGATTCAGCGGTGATGTCCGACAGGGACAAGAACTGGATCACGCTCTGACGCGTCCTGAGACTGTATCCTTGGCGCGTATCGCGAAGGTGCCGTTAAGGGACGCTGCTCGGGGGACAACAATGGACGCCCTGCAGGGGCGATGGGGCGGTGCGCCTGTCATCGTCCCTGCTTCAACACATCATCAGGATGCCGGACATGCATTGTATCGGCATCCACCATTCGGGAAAAAACGATGCCGCTACTTCATTTCCATGTGGTCGAAGGGCGAAGCGACGACGATATCAAGGCGATGCTCGACGCGGCTCATGAGGCCATGCTCGAAACGTTCGAGGTACCACGTGGCGATCGCTATCAGATCGTTTCGGAGCACAAGAAAACACATCTGATTGTTGAGGATACCGGTCTCGATATCCCAAGAACAGACAGGGTTCTTCTACTGCAAATGTTCACAAGGCCAAGAGGTGATGCCAAAAATGCCGCGTTCTATAAATGTCTGACTGAGAGACTCCAGGCAAGCTGTGGTATGGCCCCTTCGGATGTCATGGTTTCGGTGGTCGAGAACAACGATGCCCATTGGTCATTCGGCCATGGTCGCGCCCAGTTCCTGACTGGAGAATTGTGAGCATCCGCCTCCTGGGAGAAGAGCCATGATGCCCCCCGAGACCGGTTTGCCTGATCAGACGGACGCTCAGCCTTTCACGCTGGCTGTCTGCGCCGAAATGCAGTTTCTCGATCTGCCCTTTATCGAGCGTGTCAGACATATCGCGCGTGAAGGATTCATGATCGAGATATGGGACTGGACGCGCCACGATCTCAGGAGGCTCGCCGCTACGGGGGCGAAATTCTCGTCCATGACCGGCTATATACGCGGCACGCTGGCTGACGAAAGTGGCGCACGGGAAATGCTGCACACGGCGGCGCAGTCAATCCGCGCTGCGCATGAGCTGGGGGTACCACGGCTTAATCTGCATGGCACTGGCCTCGACTCCCGCGGGCTACCTGTGCGGCCCAGTCCGAACGGGGCTGATGGAAGCATGTGGATGAAGGCGCGTGACACGCTGGCGCGCCTTGCCGAACTGGCGGCAAAAAACGACGTGATGTTCGTGCTCGAGAACCTCAACGCCTCAGTCGATCATCCCGGCGTGCCCTTTGGCCGCGCGCAGGAGTGTCTGGCATTGGTGCAAAGCGTCGATCAACCATTTTTGCGCCTGATGCTCGATCTGTACCATGCGCAGGTTGGCGAGGGGAATCTGATCGCCCTGATCGAGCAGGCGCTTCCCTATATCGGGGAGATACAGGTGGCCGATGTGCCCGGGCGTTGTGAGCCAGGGACAGGCGAGATTAACTACCCGGCCATTGCTCGTGCGTTGAAGCGACTGGACTATACGGGCGTGATCGGGCTCGAATCCTGGGCTGAGGATGGCAATAGCGAGCGCGCCTTGCGACGCTTCGCGTCCAGTTTTCAGGTGGGGCTGTAAAGGGCCGCGTCCTGTCTGGTCAGGCTCGTCCCTATTTCTTTAGAGCATTGCGAGCGTGTCAGCTCGTACCGGAAAGTACTGTGTGTCTTCTGGTGCAACTGCCGAATCCTCGAAGCGTTGAGGAATGACCAGCAGGAATGGCAGGCTGGCACAACAATACAGACCAAATGATAGTCATTCGCATTTATGGTTGGTGTGATCCAGAAACCGTTCTACGGGCTTTCTTCATAAATATTCTCGATAAGAGATCTTCGGAACCAGCAAGCGGATACGCGCTTATAGCCACACGTATTCCACCACCGGAGAGCTCCGATGTCTGATGAACGTCTGAAGAACACCACCACCGATTCTGGCGCGCCTGTCGCCAGCACCGATTATTCACTGACTGTCGGGGCCGATGGCCCCATCCTGATGCATGATCATTATCTGATCGAGCAGATGGCGACCTTCAATCGCGAGATGATTCCCGATCGCCAACCCCATGCGAAGGGCGGCGGTGCATTCGGTCATTTCGAGGTCACGCATGATGTCAGCGCCTATACCAAGGCGAAATTCCTGCAAAAGGGTCAGAAGACCGAAACCGTGGTGCGTTTCTCCACGGTAGCTGGCGAGTCTGGTAGCCCCGACACGTGGCGTGACCCGCGTGGCTTCTCGGTGAAATTCTACACCGAGGAAGGCAATTTCGACATGGTGGGGAACAACACCCCTGTGTTTTTCGTGCGCGATCCGATGAAGTTCCAGCATTTCATTCACTCGCAGAAGCGCCGCGCCGATAACGGCCTGCGTGATAATGACATGCAGTGGGATTTCTGGACGCTGAGCCCGGAATCAGCGCATCAGGTCACGTGGCTCATGGGTGACCGCGGTATCCCTGCAAGCTGGCGTCACATGGATGGCTTCTCAAGCCATACCTATCTGTGGGTCAACGAGGCGGGTGAGCGCTTCTGGGTCAAGTATCACTTCAAGACCGACCAGGGCATCAAGTGCCTGACGCAGGATCAGGCCGACAAGCTGGCAGGCAGCGACGCGGATTATCACCGTCGTGATCTGTTCAACGCGATCAACCGCGGTGAAAACCCGAGCTGGACGCTCAAGATGCAGATCATGCCCTATGAGGATGCCAAGACCTATCATATCAACCCCTTCGATCTGACAAAGGTCTGGCCTCAGGGTGAGTATCCGCTGATCGAGGTGGGCAAGCTCACGCTCGACCGTAATCCCACAGATTTCTTTGCCCAGATCGAACAGGTCGCTTTCGAGCCGAACAATTATGTGCCTGGCACGGGTCTTTCACCGGACAAGATGCTTCTGGCGCGTTCCTTCGCCTATGCTGACGCCCATCGTGCCCGCCTTGGCGTGAACTACAAGCAGATCCCGGTCAACGCCCCGAAATGTCCGGTCCATTCCTACTCCAAGGGCGGCACGATGCGTTCGCATAACGTGTCCGATCCAGTTTATGCGCCGAACTCCAAGGGTGGCCCGGTGGCCAATGGTGAGCGCTTCCCGGAAAATGCCGTCTGGGCTGCGGATGGCGAGTTCGTACGTGCGGCCTACACGCTGCGCCCGGATGACGATGATTTCGGTCAGGCCAATGCTTTGGTGAACAAGGTCATGGATGACGCTGCTCGCGAGCGTCTGGTCCAGAATGCCGCTGGTCATATTGCCGGTGGCGTCGAGGAGCCGGTGCTGTCGCGTGTGTTCGAGTACTGGTCCAACGTCGATGAGAAGATCGGACAACGTATTAAGGACGCTGTCCTGTCCCAGAAGGGCTGATAGGCCGCGTCTACCGCACCAGCTCAGGATTCTCGCAGGAAAGGGGTGCCGTAAGGCGCCCCTTTTTTTATTTGCATCATCCGGA
>NZ_AYXS01000048.1:33580-33711 GCF_000505765.1 Asaia sp. SF2.1
TTAGCGCTCGATTGTATCTTTATCGAAACAAGGGTTGCATATGTGCATGGCGCAGGAAGGATGAGCATGGACGGACGGGTACCGATGTGGAATGGGCATGAGTCATTCTGGGCCATGGCGTCCTACCCCAA
>NZ_AYXS01000048.1:33759-37815 GCF_000505765.1 Asaia sp. SF2.1
TCCTGAACCATTTCTCAGCCTCGGTGATGTCCTGTTTCTGATCGCATTATTCGGTTTGTATCAGGCGATACGTGAGAGTTTCAGGAGAGAGCTCTCACCGCTGCAATTGATCGGGTTCGTGAGCGTGATGGCGCTCGTCGGCTGGGGCGTCGTTTTCATGGTGTGGGGCAGTTATCTTGCGATATCCCTGTCCGCCATTCCGCAACTCTATCTGTTCTGTCTGACAAGACCGCGCGCGGTTGAGGCGTAACAGGAACGGTAAGTTCTGCCACCACGAGGCAAGCTCGCTACAGGTTTGCGAGAGCTCCAAGCCACTCACACGCGCAGCCGGGTCGTGATATTGCGCATAAGCTACGTTTCAGCTTTCGGTGGCGGTATCGGGTTCAATGAAATGCGTCTGGCAGACGCGCCTCCAGGCCTCGCCTGCCTTTGAAAGCGTGCGATCCTTGCGCGTCGCCATAACCAGATCGAAGCTGATGCTGGGTGATAAAAGCTTCAGGGCGGTTAGGCCATTCATGCGGCTATCCCGGCAGAGAAGCGAGGGTACAATTCCCAGCCCGACCCCCGCCCGCACCATGGCCATCAGGAGGTGGATATCGCTCGTGCGCCCGGTGACCAGAGGCTGCGTCGAGTGGCTGGCAAAGGCACTCATGATGAAATCGTTGATCTTGAAATCCTCACGCAGCAGGACGATGCGTTCGTCCAGAATGTCGTCCAGACGGCAATGATGCGCTTCGGCCAGCGGGTGCTGGCTTGGCACGACAAGGGAGAGATGATCTCGCCCCAGCGGATAAAGGCGCAAATCCCGCTCTGCTGCGGGGAGGATGAGCGCTGCAATCTCCGTTTTGCCGCTACGCAGGCGCGGTATCAGTCGATCGGACGGACATTCGTCGATTTCCAGCATCACATCCGGATATCTGCGGCAGAAAACATCGATAATGGCCGGAAAGCAGATCGAAGCGATGGCCGGAGGGACAGCCACGCGCAGCGGGCCTTCCACGGTTTCCCTCGTTTCTGAAAGCCGCTCTCTCAGGCTTATTTCGTCATTGACCGTTCTTTCCGCATAGCGGCGGAATATCTGGCCCTTCTCGGTCAACTGGATGGTTTTCCTGCCGCGCACGATCAGGCTGGCCCCGATCTTGGCCTCGAGACTCTGCACACTCTGGCTGATCGATGGCTGGCTGATATTGAGCGCCTGACTGGCACGCACAAAGCCTCCCTCGCTGATCACGGCGAGGAAATGGGTAAGCTCGCGAAAGGTGATCTGCGCAGACGACATAGCCAAAATCCTATATTTGGCATAAAAATATCATATTATCCTATATATTGCGAAGCATGTATGACCGGCCTGTTCTTGTTTGACGAGAGGCAAGCCATGAGTGTGACTGTCATAGAGCATCTGCTGAACCGCGTTGCCGATCTGGGCATCCGCCACGTGTTCGGTGTTGCAGGTGATTACGCCTTCCCGATTGAAGATGCCGTCTGTGCCCGCGATGACATGACCTGGGTGGGCAGTTGCAATGAGCTCAATGCCGCCTATAGTGCTGACGGGTACGCGCGCGTAAATGGCGTTGCGGCCCTGAGCACAACGTTCGGCGTGGGCGAACTCAGCGCCCTGAACGGTGTCGCCGGGGCTTTTGCCGAGCGTCTGCCGATTGTCCATATCGTTGGTATGCCCGCCTCATCGGTGCTGGGCTCCGACAAGCTGGTTCATCACTCACTGGCCAACGGTAATTTTCTGGCCTTCTACAATGCGGCCGCCGATTTTACCTGTGCCCGCGTCATTCTCACTCCGGAAAACTGTATCCAGGAAGTCGAGCGTGCCATTCATGCCATGCGCGCTGAACGACGCCCCATTTATTTCGGTATTCCCTCCGATATCGCGGGCAAGCCAGTGGTGGTGGCTGCGCCACTCATCCTGCAACCAGCGCAAAGCTGCCCCGACGCCCTTGGCACGGTCATTGCCCGTATTCTCGCCAGTCTGGAGAAAAGCGCGCGATCCTGCGTTCTGCCGGGTATTCTGGCTGCGCGTTTTGGCAATCAGGCCCGCGTGCAGGATTTTCTCGATCGCACGGTGCTTCCCCACGCAACCATGTTTGCCGATAAAAGCGTGGTGAGAGAAACCGCCCCGCACTATCTCGGCCTTTATTACGGCCATCTGCTTCATGAAAATATCGCCGATTTCTTGGAAGGGTGCGATCTGGTTCTCGGGATCGGTATGCAGCAGACAGATTTCAACACCGGCGCGTTCACGGCCAAACTCTCCGAAGAACATCTGATCAACATCATGCCGGACCATGTTGTTTTTGGTCATGAGATCATCAATGGCGTGATGATGCACGATGTCCTCGATGGGCTTTGTGCCCAAGCAGACACGATCCGGCGTTTCGAGGGCGAACTGCCTGTACAGGCGCGTCCCGTTGCGGGAAATGAGCCCTTCATTTCCTCCGCGACGCTTTATCATGATCTTCAGTCGCTCATCAGGCCGGATGATATCATTGCGGCCGAAACCGGCAATGCCTCAATGGGTATGGCGGAAATCCGCCTGCCAGAGGATGTAAGCTATCATAACCAGACCCTGTGGGGGTCTATCGGCTGGGCGACTCCTGCCTCTTTCGGTATGGCGATGGCCGCATCATCACGCCGGGTGATCCTCGTGACAGGCGAGGGTTCGCATCAGCTGACGGCTCAGGAACTGAGCCAGTTCGGTCGCTTCAGGAAACACCCTGTCGTGGTTGTGATCAATAACGATGGCTATCTGATCGAGCGGCTTTTGTGCAAGGACGGTGAGACCTATTACAATGACCTCGCCCAGTGGCGCTATCACCTCCTGCCTGCCGCGCTGGGGTGCGACGACTGGGCCGTCAGCACTGTCTCGACACGCGATGAGCTTGAGGCTGCTTTCGCTGCCTGCAACGCGGATACCTCACGCGGTCATTTCATCGAGGTCCGCATGAGGCGTTACGACGCGGCACCCGTCGCGCTGGCGATGCATGATGCCGTAGGAACGCTCTACGGCAACTAGCCCCCTGCACATTCCTGAAGAATGACATCGACCCGGCGGTCTCCTGCTTGCAACAGCGGACCGCCCGACCCTGCACCAAGGACAAGATCCGGAAATGACCACGCCGCACGTACCGGCCCTGCGGCACTCGCTCGCAGAAGATATCTACGCCTTTTTCATCGGGTGTTCCCTGATCGTCATGGGCATATTGTGCCTGCACAAGGCTGGGCTGGTTACGGGAGGCATGGCCGGGATCGCTCTTTTGCTGTCCTATCTGGTGCCTGTCTCACCGGGTAATCTGTTTACCCTGATCAATTTTCCTTTCCTGCTTTTTGCCATACGCGCCATGAGCACGGGGTTTGCCTTCAGAACCATGCTGGCGAGTTTGGGCGTGACCTTCGCCGCCGGGGAAATGCCACTGGTGATGAACCTGTCTTACATAAACCCGCTGTTCTCTGCCCTGTTTTCAGGCACGATGATCGGGCTCGGGATATTATGTCTGGCGCGCCATCAGGCGGGCGTCGGAGGGACGGGCATCATATGCCTTTGGTTGCAGAAGGCGCGCGGGATCAATGCCGGGCGTGTGCAGATCACAATCGATGCCGTCATTCTCTCTGTTTCAGCGTTCTATCTACCGCTCGACAAGGCTGCCTTGTCGGCTCTCAGTGCTGTGGCCACGAGCGGTGTGCTGATCGCCTATCACCGACCGGGCCGCTATATCGGACATTGAGGTCCATAGGACCCGATCATCTGTCGCATTTCAGAAGGGATACACATCATGAGCGTCTATATCGTTTTCACCAAGGAACGCCTGATCGACCAGAGCGAGATGGATATCTATTCGGGTCTGGCGGCTGCAACGATCGACAAGCACCCTCTCACCCCAATCGTTTTTTATGGCGCGCAGGAATGTCTGGAAGGCGAAGGACCCGAAGGCATCGTCATTCTCGAATTTCCGGATCGCGCAGCTGCAATGGCCTGGTACGAAAGCGACGCCTATCGTGAGGCTCGTGAACATCGCTTTCGCGGGGCCGTCTATCGCGCCACCCTGG
>NZ_AYXS01000048.1:37909-40398 GCF_000505765.1 Asaia sp. SF2.1
CCGGGGCCTGCCTTAGGGCGGTCCCTCGGCCTCGGGCCACCAGCTGTAGCCAAAACCCGGCGCCCATTGGCTTCAGACCTGTCGGTTAGTCGAGATAGGCGTCGCGCAGCGCCTTGATCTGCGTCGGACCGACATTGAGGGCCTTGGCCAGATAGGCGTCGATCGAACCATATTGCTTGCGGATCGAGGCAAAGGCGGCTTCGAGATAGGCAGGGTCGGAATTGAGCAGCGCGCTCATGACAGGCGACGCTGCCATGGCCCCACCGTTTTTGGGGTCATTCATCGCGGCCTTGAAGCTGGGCGTCATATGCGCGCGAAGCAAATCACCACTCATGGCGTAATCGCTCAGGATCGTCTGTTCGGGCACACCCAAAGCGTAGAGAATGAGTGCAGAGGCAAATCCAGTGCGATCCTTGCCCGCGGTGCAGTGAGTCAGGGTGGGGGTCTGGTGCGCGACAAGGCGGGCAAACAGCGCCTTCAGCTCAGGCGCATAGTAATCCGGCATCTTTGCATAAAATGCCTCCATCAGCGCCTTGGCCTGGGTCTGATCCATCTTCGCCAGACGTGATTTGTCCGTCATGTCACCCGGCAGAACGGGTTTCTCCGAGGGATAGAAAGCGGGTGGTTTTTCCTGCCCGCTGACCTGCCAGTGTGTCGGTTGTTTCTGCTGTTCCGCCTGCGTGCGCAGATCGGTCACGCTTTTGATGCCCAGCGTGTCGACTAGCGCATAATCAGCGCTCGTCAGGCCGCCGGGCGCGGCCGAGCGGTAGAATTCGCCCCAGCGCACATGATGATGGTCTGCTGTTTCATAACCGCCCATATCGCGAAAGTTTGCCACGCCATCCAGCGGCAGAATGCGGTTCGCAACCCATTGGCCCGGCTTGCCATCAACCGGTTTGATGAAGAAATAGACACGTCCCTGTCCTGGCAGGGGGGAAATCACACGGGCCGCGCCGCTGTCATTGTGCTGTTGCACGAGGGTCATACCCTCTTTGCTGGCGGTACGGGATACGAAGATATCGACGGGCCCGAGCGCATGCGGCCAGGCCAGAGTGTATTGCGGCACCATCGTCACCTGGGCCGTGGCAAGGCTGCTCGTATCCGTCGCAGCAATGGCGAGCGGGGGTGACGCGAGGGTCGTGGCAGTGAGCAGGGTGACAAGCGCATTTTTCAGAAACATGTTTCTACTCGTTCTCGTCAGATATCAGCGCCCTTGCGGGGCGAAGCGGGCGCAATCTGGCCTGAAGAAAGACGTGATGGTTGCCAGCGCTCGCGCGCTGTCAACGTCGCACGATGAAAGGATCAGCGGGCAGGTCGTACAGCACGTTGCGCACGATACCCGCGACATGCAGCGCTGTCATTATTGACGGATGAATTGCATAGTTAATTTTTTATTTCACCCTGCCGCGGGTAATATTGTCGCGATTCTTCTTCGGTTGCCATCGTTTGCATGCGCAGTGCATGCGCAGTGCATGCGAAGGGCCCGAGCCGCTTTCAACGCCTTATTCTGTGCTGTGTCACGGGCTTGTGCCGGGTAGAGAATGAAGCGACATATTTCGGCGTCACTAACCAATATTTTCAGAGGTGACCAACCGGAATTGAGGCGGATCGAAGCCAATAAGAGCCGGAATAATACCAAGTTTCTGCAAGCTGAGGTGGAGTGCCAGGCCGGCCTGGGTTTCGGGTGTCTGATCGATGGCAAAACTCATCGTGCCGTCGATCAGGCATGCGCGTGTCACCGGGTTGACCTCATGCCCTATCCAGCACAGGCTGCGCTGTCTGTGGCGACGCAGAACCTCGCCGATACGCAGGTTGTCGCCACCCGCTGTATAAACACCGATGAGGTCCGGATTATCGAGGATGGCCTGATGCAGCAGGCGCGCGGCTTCGTCGGGATCATCTCCATCGAACAGAATGTCAGCCAGTCGGTGCTGCTGCGCAGCCTGCCCGGAGAGGAAACCGGAAAAACCTTCTATACGCTCGCGATGATTGGCATAGGTCATGGAATGGCAAAGCGCGAGCAGTGAACCCGATCGTTGCGAGAGACTGCGCGTAAGGCACAGGGCTGCTGTACGCCCTGCCGCGTGATTATCGATGCCGACGTAAGGCAGCCCGGGCAGGTTGCGCGTGACGATCTGGATCACAGGCAGCCCATCGCTGGCAACATGATGCAGCGCTTCGAGTATATCGGGATGGGAAGGACAGGCAATGACCAGCGCCGAGCGTCTGTAAGGGGCGTCGCGGATACGGGCGACAAAAGCAGCAATATCCGCTTCGCCCACGAAATTGCGATGCACCTGGATATCCTTGCCCAGAGAGGCCGCCAGCGTTTTGAAGGCCTGGCTCAAACGCGCGTAGAAAAGCGTTTCCGGACGTACCAGTAATACATCAATGCGCAACACGCCCTGATGCAGGTCGGGCAGGGTCGGAAAATATTCGAGATCGCGCGCGATCGTCAGGATGCGCCGACAGGTTTCCGGTCGTACATT
>NZ_AYXS01000048.1:40445-49370 GCF_000505765.1 Asaia sp. SF2.1
GCCCCTGCTATGCAGCGCACGTTCGACAGTCGCGGTTCCAACGCCAGCCAGAGCTGCGATATCCTTCAATGTGGCACGCTTCTTGCGGCTTCTGTTGATCTCGACCTTGTCCAGCATTTTCGCACGCTCGTCTCACCGTCATGATGAAATCAGATCATCATGATGATCGTTTTGATCCTGTCCCCCCGTCTAGATAGCAGTCCCGGGCATACAGGCCCGATCAAACAGGTGTGACGGGACAACGGATCGATGCGCGGCGCCTGGGGTGCCTCAGTGCCGGTTTTCCGACGTGCCGGAGATGGGATGACGCTATGGGCGAGGCAACAAGACGCAGTATTTTGCGGTGCGGCATGGCGCTTGTTCCTGTGCTGGCGCTGTATGGCAAAGCTCGTTCCAGCCCGCTTGTCGGCAAGGCTGTTCCCTGTCCTGACGGGTTTCACGCGCTTTCTTTCACGCTTATAGGCCACGATGATCTGGATCCGGCATTGGCCAGGCAGGTGTGGTCCGGCCTCGTCATGCGCGACGGGGAGTTTCCGGGCCGCTATAGCGCCCTTGCGACAGCCCTGAGCAAGGCGGGCGTGAAAACCTGGCGTGACTACCAGCACTCCGAAGCCCGTGCACATGAAATGCTGCATGCTGTGGCTGTCGATATTGTGAGTGCCTGGTATCTGGGGCGTGTCGGCCCGATGCTGCCACGCGCCGAGACAGGTACGCCGGTATTCATCACCTATGAAGGGGCCCTGATGTGGCGCCCCACGATCGACGTGACAGTCATTCCCACCTACGCGCGTGGCGGCCCCGGATACTGGGCGGCCCCACCCCCCATTGAGGACAGGCAGCAGAAAGACCGGCAACAGCAGGGCGGGCTGCCGAATGGCCGTCCGGCGGGGGCGAGCGTCTCCCAGAGCAATGGATCAGAATTCTGATGGTACAGCATGATTATGACGCCGACGTGATTGTGGTCGGCTCGGGGGTGATCGGTAGTCTGGCGGCTCATCACCTCGCCCGTAATGGCAAGTCGGTCATTATTCTCGAAGCAGGCACCCGTGTACCACGCTGGAAGATCGTCGAGAGCTTTCGGGAATGCGGGAATGTGAGCACTGATGCCGGCAATCGCAATCAGCCTTATCCAAATGAGCCCTGGGCCCCGAGTTCATTTGTGCCGGGCTACATCACCAATCACGGCCCTGTCGATTATGTGCCTGGCATGTTGCGTATGGTCGGGGGAACCACATGGCATTGGGGAGGGGCATGCTGGCGCCTGCTTCCCAATGATTTCCGCCTGCAGACGCTCTACGGCGTGGGGCGCGACTGGCCGATATCGTATGACGATCTTGAGCCGTTCTATCATCAGGCCGAAATCGAGATGGGGGTCTCCGGCGATGATAATGCCGATTACAGCGGTAAGAGTGGCGCAGCGTTCCCTCCACGTCAGGCGCCGTTTCCGGTAAGGCCCCAGGCGCTCAGCTATTTCAGCCAGCGTTTTCGCGATCGTGTGGCCGTGGGAGGGTATCCATTCACCTATCAGCCCAATGGGCGCGCAACCGATCCGTATGACGATCGACCGGCGTGCGTCGGGAACAATAACTGCTCGCCGATCTGCCCGATAGGCTCTCAGTATAGCGGCGACCGCCACGCCACGAAGGCCGAACGTGCCGGGGCCAGACTTGTCAGCGATGCAACAGTCTATCGTCTGGAAAAGACGCCGGATGGTAAGCGCATTGCGGCGGTGCATTACTATACGCCTGCAAAGCAATCGATCCGTCTGACGGCCCGCCAGGTAATGGTTGCAGCCCATGCGCTGGAAACGCCGCGTCTCATGCTCCTGTCCGACGTCGGTAATTCCTCGGGCATGGTGGGTCGAAATCTGATGGATCATAACGCATTTTCTCTGGCGATGATCGCGGATGAACCCATGTGGTCGGGCCGCGGCCCGGTACAGCAGGGCGACGTACTCAAATGGCGCGATGGCGATTTCCGCCGTTTTCATGGCTGCATCCGTCACGAAGTCGGCAATTTCGTCGGTAATGTGCAGATCACCGAGCGCCTGCTGTCACAAGGGATTATCGGCCCGGAGCTTGACGAGAAAATAAGGCACATGGCGGCGCGCTGGGTTTTTATGGACTCCAATATCGAAATGCTGCCCGAGCCTGGCAACCGTATGACACTGAGTGCCAGCAAACGGGATTTCTATGGTCTGCCACTCATGGATATCTATTACGACGTCAATGATTATGCCCGGGCAGCCGGGGCCGTGATCAAAGACGATTATGCCCGCTTCCTCAGCCTGCTAGGTGGCGAGATTTTCGATCAGAATCTCACGACATGGGAAAACCGCGATCATCCGATGGGCACGGTAATCATGGGTAATGACCCGCGTAACTCTGTGGTGAATGCGGAGGGTCGCAGCCATGACCACGATAATCTTTTCATCGCCACGACAGGGATCATGCCGGCGGCGTCAGTGGTTAATCCGACCCTGACAGGTTGTGCCCTGTCCCTGCGCTCAGCCGCCATCATGCTGAAGGAGATCTGAGTCATGGCGGATTGTCAGTCCCGGCATGGGGCCGTGCGAGACAAATCCTTCAAAACGCTGCCCAGAAAACAGCGCCGGGCACGACAATGGCACTCTGGCGCCTTGATGATGCTTGGTGTTGCAATGATATGCCCCGCATTCAGCGCAGATCAGACAGTGCTCGATCGTGGTGCCTACCTGGCTCGTGCTGCGGATTGCGTTGCCTGCCACACCCGGCCTGGCGGGGCACCCTATGCAGGAGGATATGGTATCCAGACTCCTATGGGGGTGATCTATTCGAGTAATATCACACCATCGAAAACCCAGGGCATCGGGCGCTGGTCCGAGGCCGCGTTTGCGCGTGCTGTTCGCGGCGGTATTTCATCGAATGGTGTCTCTCTTTATCCGGCCATGCCCTATGATTCCTATGCGGCAATGACGGATCAGGATATTCACGCGCTCTATACGTATATGCAAACCGCCATTGAGCCCATCGAAGACGCGGCAGGGCCGGTCACGTCACTGCGTTTTCCCTATAATATTCGAGGGCTGATGCGGGTCTGGAACTGGCTGTATCTCGATCGTCGTGTCTTTGCCCGTCGGCAAGACGAGACGGAGGAACAGGCCAGGGGGCGTTATCTGGTCGAGGCTGTGGCTCATTGCGGAACCTGCCATACGCCGCGCAACTTCATGATGGCTGCGCGCACGGGCCATGCGCTCAGGGGGGCTCAGGTCGGGGGGTGGTATGCCCCCGATATCGCTGCCGGGCAGAATGCACCACTCGCATCATGGCGGGATCAGGACATCGAAACCTATCTACGTGACGGGCATGTCCGCAATAAAGGGGTGGCTGCAGGACCGATGGGCGAGGCGGTCGAGCATTCCCTGCGGTTCCTGACTCCTCAGGATCTCTCAGCGATCACGGCCTATCTGCGTACGCTGAAGCGCCCCTCAGTTCCAGAGGCGGCAATCCAGGGCATTTCTGCGTCTGCCATGGTCCCGGCCAATGTCTCGCATGAACGCCCCATTTACTCGATTGACTCACCTCAAGACCGTCAGACACGCGCGGCCGCTCGGAGCGAACGCGAAGCGTCTCCCGCCGCTTACGCGGATCGACGCAATTATCACGATATTTCAGGTGGTGCCGCGCTCTATATGGCTGCCTGCGCGGCATGTCATCAACTCGACGGGAGCGGGGCAGGTGATGATTATTATCCATCGCTCACGCAGAGCCGAGCCGTGTTATCCGACCGGCCCAATAATCTCGTCATGACCATTCTGGCCGGCGTGCATCGCCAGGGTGCTGAAGGCGTTGCCTTCATGCCGGCGTTTCGTCACGATCTCACCGATCATCAAATTGCCGCTCTCGTACACTTCATCACTGGCCGGTTTGCGGGGCGGGAGCAGACGCTGGACGATGCGACAATCAAGGCGTTACGGCGCTTTGATACGGAGAGTTTCCCGGCACGGTCACGTCCCTGACAACCAAAGGGTGATGATCCTGGCTTCCGAGAACAGGAAGAGGGGGCTCCAGCGGGCAGGTTCAGGGAGATGCTCAGACGGTCTCGCGCGTATGAACCGATAGCGGAATAATGGGGCCGTCGAGGGGGGTAGTGCAGCGCCCCAAATAGTGGCTGAGCGTGGAAAGTGCCGTGCGCGCCTCAAGCATGGGGTTCTGGTCGAGCACAATGTCGATCGTGCCTGAGCGCAGTAACGTGGCACGATGGGGTGTCAGTTCGTGGGTGATGAAAACCAGCCTGTCGGCCATGCCCTGTTTTTCGAGCAGGCGCGCAATGGCGTCGGCCCCGGTCGAGAAATGATAGATGCCTATGATATCCCTGTGTGCCTGTAGGAGTTCATGGATGACATCAGCAGCACGGTCATCATTTTCATGGCATTCTAGGGCTGGCGTGGCCTGAAGCGCATGATAGCGCTCGTCCAGCGCCTTCATAAAGCCGGCATAGCGTTGCTGATGCCCGATATAATGCATCGTCCCCGCAATGAGGGCCACGCGTCCCTCACGCGGGCCAAGCAGACGGCCCATCATGTCTGCGGCAATACGCCCGGCACGATAGTTGTCTGACCCGATATAGGCGAGCCGTTCCGGTGCCGTGATGTCCGAAGCGATGGTAATGATGGGCAGTTTCCCGCCTGCAATGGTAACAGCCTGACGAATGGCAGGATGATCGGGCAGGCACAGAATCAGACCATCATAGTCGCGTGACAGGCTGGCAATGAGCGTCGCTGCCCGCGCCGGATCCCCGATTGCGGCGTGATGCTCGAAACAGGCAATGTTCTGTTCGCGATAGGCTGGCATGATCTGACGAAAGGCATCCTGCAAGGCCGCATGAAACGGATTGCCGGGTGGCTGTGTGACAACGGCAATACGCGCCAGTCGCGCGTGGAGGGCAACAAGCTTGCGCCCGTCTCCCAGCTCCCGTGCGGCCTTGAGCACCACGCGTTCCTTATCGAGTCGTACGCCGCCACGCCCGTTGATGACACGATCGACCGTCGCAGTCGAAACCCCTGAATAGCGGGCGATATCCTGAATAGTGGCACGCTGGGACATGGATTCTCCAACGAGAATGTGATGGTGATTATGTGATTTATCTCACATTTATGATGCGAACACATCAAATCTCTGCGTGTCGCCTCAGCCTGCGCGCCCTAGCCTGAATGCATCAATAGCTGCTTTCCATGACGGGCCACGGCGAATGACCACCCGTCATGGAATGGCGGATCATCAAGGGATGGATCATGGGACCGACAGACAGAATTACGGGGCTGCCGCGAGGTGTGAGGCTGGGATGCAGCCCACTCTCCTGGACCAATGACGTGCTTGAGGATCTGGGTGACGACACGCCGCTGGACCGATGCCTGAGCGAGATCGCCGCCGCCGGGTATGAGGGAACGGAGCTGGGGCGGAAATATCCGCGAAATGCCGAGGATCTTGCCCCTATGCTCGCCGCCCATGATCTGTCTCTGGCGTCGGGCTGGTATTCTGGGCGTCTCGCAGAGCGTTCGGTGGAGGAAGAAATCGAGGACGTCGCAAGCCATGCGCAGCTTCTGCGTGCGATGTCCTGCAAGGTGATGGTCTATGGCGAATGCGGTGCCATGACGCCCTCTCCCGCACCGCTGGATGAGCCCATGTCACGGCGTATGGTGCTGACGCGCGACGCCATGAGAGCCTATGCCACGCGCCTCAGTGCTTTCGATGCATGGCTGCGTACGCGCTACGGCATCAGGTTGGCCTATCACCATCATCTCATGATGGTGGCCGAGAATTTTCAGGAGATCTGCCAGATCTTCGATGCCCTCTCCAGCGATGTAGGCCTGCTGCTCGACACGGGTCACGCCATGGCCGCCGGGTTTGATTATCAACGGCTGATCGACCGTTATGGCGATCGCATCTGTCATATCCATCTGAAAGACGTGCGCCCCGCCATACTGGAGCGCGTGCGCGGGCAGGATATGAGCTTCAATGCCGCCGTGCGTGCGGGGATGTTCACTGTGCCGGGCGATGGCTGCATCGATTTCACCCCTCTGGCCGGTTTCGTGCGCCAAAGCGGCTATCAGGGCTGGATGGTGGTCGAAGCGGAGCAGGACCCTGTCATGGCACCGCCTCTGGCCGCAGTAAAGCGCGGGCGCGACGTGATCGAGGCCTGTTTCACCCACGCTCTGACGACCGTTTGAGGAATGCCGACATGACCCAAAAGTATCTCAATATCGGACTGATCGGTTCGGGCTTCATGGGGCAGGCTCATGCGGATGCCTATCGGCGTGCCGCCATGCTGTATCGCGATCTTCCAGCGCTCCCCCGTTTGTCCATGCTGGCCGATGCAACACCGGAACTGGCTGAAAAAGCGGCGCGTCGTTTCGGTTTTGAACGCTCGACAGGAGACTGGCGTATTCTCGTCAACGATCCTGCAATCGATGTGGTAGATATCACCTCGCCCAACCTGTTTCACAAGGAAATGGCACTGGCGGCCATTGCTGCGGGCAAGCATGTCTATTGCGAAAAGCCACTCGCTCTGAGTGCTGAAGATGCCGCAGAGATGACGCGCGCTGCCGAAAAGGCAGGCGTCAAAACCATGGTGGCGTTCAACAACGTCAAGACCCCCGCAGCCCTCTATGCCAAGCAGATCATCGCGCGTGGCGATATCGGACGACCCACGCGGTTTCGTGCCTGGTTCGATCAGGGATTTTATAACGATCCGTCTTTGCCTTTTTCATGGCGTCTCAAGCGTGCCGAAGCCGGATCTGGCGCATTGGGCGATCTCGGCTCGCATGTCATCGCTGTTGGTCAGTACCTCATGGGCGATGTGACAGCTACGATTGCCCAAAGCCAGACGGCTTTCAAACAAAGGCCGGTCCCCGACGGGGGGTCCGGTTATGGTGCCACTGTCGGTAAGGACGCCATCTGGGCAGATGTCGAAAATGACGACCAGATTCAGGCACTGGTCCAGTTCGCAAACGGCGCAGGTGGTACGATAGAAGCCTCGCGCATTGCGGCAGGCAAGATTTTCGGTGTGTACTGGGAGGTTTCAGGCACTGAGGGCACACTCATCATGGATGGGGAGCGCTTCAACGAGCTCAAGCTCTTCCGTTTCGGTGACGACAAGGCGGATCGTGGTTTTCGCACGCTGCTCGTCGGGAGTCAGGTGCCGCAGTTTTCTGCCTTTTTCGGCTTCGATTTCGGCGGAGGCGGACTGGGATATTTCGATGTGAAAGTCATCGAAGTGCACGACCTCATCACGGGCATCATGTCCAATGGGGATTGTTTTCCGTCATTCGGTTTCGGCCTGCGCAATCAGCAGATCATGGATGCGATGGAGGCATCGCTTCAGACGAGACGGTGGGAGACACTGCCGCACGGCGAGTGCCTTGTCCGGGCTTCGCCAGACCTGTCAGCCGGATAACGGTTGCAGGGAAATCATATCGTCTCATGTGCGGGGTGACATCGGATTTTCGTGCTCCCCCGCCTTTATGCTCCCTCTTTTACAAGGAAGACACGGATGACGTTTCCTTCCCGCCTGCCTGACGCAGATCGTCTCGATCCTGCATCGGTGCCCTCATTACGATGGGGTGTGGTCGGACCTGGCTGGATTGCCGAGCGGTTCGTGCGTTCGGTGCAGCGGTTTACCCGACAGAAAATCGTCGGTATTGAATCCCGTAATGGCGACCGTGCAGCGGCTTTCGCACGGCAATTCGATATTCCCCATGCATTCGATGGCGCCATGAGCGCTCATCCGGAAATCGACGCGCTTTATATCGCCACGCCCCATCCGTTTCATGCAGCAATGGCCAGACATGGGCTGGAAGCGGGCAAGCCCGTACTGGTGGAAAAGCCGATCTGTGTTTCGGCGGAGGAAACGGCGGATCTCATTGAATGCGCCAGAAAACACGACGTTTTTCTGATGGAGGCATACTGGACGGATTTTCTGCCCAAGTTTTCCGTGCTGCGCAAAACACTGGCCGATGGCCTTATTGGTGACATCACGACCGTTCTGGCCGATCACGGCGAATTCTTTCCTCCCGATCATCGTATCATGCGTGCCGATCTCGGCGGTGGTCCGATGCTCGATCTGGGAACCTATGTCGTGGGTCTCGCAACAGGCGTTCTGGGGCGCCCGGATCATGTAGTGGCGCAGTCCGTTCCGGCGGCAAGCGGCGTGGATGGCCAGACCGGTATGGTGCTGCACTACGAGAGCGGGGCACAGGCCGTACTTCATACGACGCTTCTGTCGCATACGCCGTGTGAAGCCACGATTGGCGGGCGTCGTGGCATGATTACCCTGCCGGGAAAATTCTATACGCCCGGGCCTTTCACGGTCACTGCCAATGATCTGAAAACGCGTCTGGTCTTCGAAGAGCCCTGCTCCTCCTATGACGGGCTGCATTATCAGGCCGAGCATATGGCCTGGTGTATCGGTCAGGGGCTCAGAGAGTCGCCGATCAGGCCGCTCTCTGCTTCTTTCATGGCCATGGAAACCATGGACCGTGTCCGTATTGCCGGTCGCGAGACACGGTGACAGCCATTTCTGGAGAGATATCATGACACGTCTCGCTCTATTCGGCGCAGGTCGTATCGGTCAGGTGCATGCCCGCAATCTCATGACCATGCCCGATATGAAGCTTGTCGCTATCGCCGATCCGGTTGCGTCTCCAGCGCGTGAAGACCTGCTGACGCGCAGTCAGGCGCGCCTTGATGATGCGGAGTCGATTTTTTCGGATCCTGACATCGACGCCTATCTCATTGCCAGCCCGACCGACACACACGCGTCCCTGCTGCGCCGGGCGGCTGGCACAGGTAAGCCGGTTTTCTGCGAAAAGCCGATCAGTCTGGACTTCAGACAGGTCGTGGATGTGGCGGAAGCGTTTTCCCGTACAAACACACGAATCATGCTGGG
>NZ_AYXS01000048.1:49480-49656 GCF_000505765.1 Asaia sp. SF2.1
GGAAAGGTGCAGCATATCGTCATGCATACGCGCGATCCGTCACCGCCGCCTGTGAGCTACGTCAAATCCTCAGGCGGGTTGTTTCGCGATCAGGCGATCCATGATTTCGATATGACGCGTTTTCTTCTGGGTGAGGAAATCACGAGTGTTTTCGCTACCGGAAACTGTCTGATCGC
>NZ_AYXS01000048.1:49765-51532 GCF_000505765.1 Asaia sp. SF2.1
TCTCTGGTCCAGATGATCAACGCCCGTTATGCGGCGTTCGGCTACGATCAGCGCCTTGAAGCTGTTTGCGCGGAGCGGGTTTTCTATGTGGCCAATCACCCCGCCCATCATCTTGTCAGTGCCGATGCGCGTGGTTTCACGTCTTCTGGCCCCATGAGCGATTTCATCGCGCGTTTTGCGCAGGCCTATCGTGCGGAGATGGAGGCGTTTCGTGACATGATTGTGCAAGGCCGCCCACCGCTTGCCACGTTGTGTGATGGTGTGGAAGCGCAGAGATTGGCAGAGGCCGCAGCGCTCTCGCTGCAAACCGGCAGGCCTGTCGATGTCGCATCTGTCCGGTAAAAGCGCATAAGACTCTGCTGAAAATGCCCCCGAACCAACCCCGATAATATCCCGGAATACATTCGTTTCATGAATGCTGCATATAGGTCCTAGAATAATTCATGCTCTAATCCTGCATCGCATTCAGGGGCTAGTCTTCTCGCCAGACAGAATGAAAAGCGAGGAGAGCCCTGAATATGGCCGAGCTTGATCAGACATCCCTGCATTCCACGACAGCGCGAAAGGCTTTCGGCGATATCGCCCCCGATCTCGCACGCTATACCGATCGCGTCCTTTTTGACGATGTGTGGGCCCGTCCCGGGCTGACGCCGCGCGATCGCTGCATGGTTACCATTACCTGCCTGATTGCGCTTTATCGCGGCAATGAGCTGGGATTTCACCTGCGCAAGGCGCTCGATACCGGCGTGACCGAGAGCGAAATCATCGAGATCATCACGCATCTGGCCTTTTACTCCGGCTGGCCCACGGCCTCGACGGCGCTTGGCATTGCACGACAGGTCTTTGAGGACAAAAAGGAGACGACACGATGAACCAGCCGGTTTCAGGAAAAGTGGTGGTTATCACCGGGGCGAGCAGCGGGCTGGGCGAGGCAGTCGCGCGCCGTCTTGCTGCAGAAGGGGCCAAAATCGTTCTGGGGGCTCGGCGTCTCGACAGGCTTGAAGCCCTGGCGGATTCCCTTTCCATCGGGCGTGATGCTGTCAAGAAAACCGATGTCAGCCGCAGCGCCGAAGTGCAGGCTCTGGTCGATCACGCCATCGCGCTGCATGGGCGTGTGGATGTGCTGATCAACAATGCCGGACTGATGCCCCATTCGCCGCTTGAAAAGCGCCGCATCGAGGATTGGGATCGCATGATCGATGTCAATCTCAAGGGCACGCTTTATGGCATCGCCGCTGTTCTGCCGCAGATGCAGAAGCAGAAGAGCGGCCATATCATCAATGTGTCTTCAGTGGCGGGGCATAAGGTCGGGCCGGGCGGGGCGGTCTATTCCGCCACCAAATCGGCGGTGCGTGTTGTTTCCGAAGGGCTGAGGCAGGAGGTCAAACCCTATAATATCCGCACCACCATCATCTCCCCCGGTGCGTTGGCGACAGAGCTGACAGACAGCATCACCGATCCGGATACGGCGAAATCGATGAAGGCATTCTACCAGAATTACGCCATTCCGCCGGAATCCTTTGCGGAATGTGTGGTGTTTGCCATGAGCCAGCCCGAGGCGGTGGATATCAACGAAATCCTGTTCCGTCCGACCGCTCAGGAATACTGAGCGAAAGGCGTTGTTTCAGGCCCGATACCGCAAGGCCTCGACAAGCAGTCGAAAGGCTGCCGAAGTATTGCGGCGGCTCGGGTAATAGAGATGGTAGCCGGGGAAGGGGGGGCACCAATCCTCCAGCACGCGAACAAGCCGCCCGGCGGCCACATCAT
>NZ_AYXS01000048.1:51585-51768 GCF_000505765.1 Asaia sp. SF2.1
CAAGGATCTGATCCTCCATGACGCAGGCAAGGCCAAACCCGTCTCGAGCAGCTTCGAGCAGCATGGGAGCATTGTTGAATGTCAGGGGCCCCTCGGGGCGAACACGCAGGCTGCGTCGCCCTTTTTCCAGCTCCCAGGCGTAGATTGCCCCCGAGCTGGCCATGCGCAGTTTCAGGCATTGAT
>NZ_AYXS01000048.1:51811-52462 GCF_000505765.1 Asaia sp. SF2.1
GCTGCGACAGATCCTGCGGCAGCCGGGGAGGCGCCTGATGCGCGAAATAAACAGGGGCGCCCACGACGGCCATGCGCAACGGTGGCCCGATCGGCACCGCAATCATGTCACGTGCGATGGTTTCTTCCAGCCGCACGCCCGCATCGAAGCGCTCGGCCACGATGTCGGTCAGGCCTGAATCGATGGCGAGTTCGACCTGTATCTCCGGGTAGTCGGGCAGCAGGCGCCGCAATGCGGGCCAGATCAGGATTCGGGCGGCATGGTCGGAGGTCGTGAGCCGGATCGTGCCTGAGGGGCGCTCGGACAATTCACTGATGGCAGCGATTTCGTCGCTGATACTGTCAAGCGCAGGGACAAGGGTCTGGAGTAACCTTTCACCGGCGAGGGTGGCCGAGACCCGTCGCGTGGTGCGTGTCAGTAGCCGCACGCCAAGGCGGGTTTCAAGCCGTCTGACCGTATGGCTGAGTGCCGATTGCGACGTGCCAAGCCTTGCCGCCGCACGCGTAAAGCTCTGCTCTTCCGCTACGGCCAGAAAGGCGTTCAGATCGACCAGATCATCGCGTTTCATTCATGAAAATCCAACATAGGTACGTGCCGATTATACGCGCTAATCGTTTGCGCAGGATAATGGTTTTATGACTCATCGCCCCG
>NZ_AYXS01000048.1:52507-52665 GCF_000505765.1 Asaia sp. SF2.1
TCGCGCCCGCAAGGCGGCTGATCCGGGGATTTCGGGAAAGGGATCACCATGCAGATCACACGTTCAGGCAGCACAGCCTCTGCGCAGGGAAATGACGCCTGGTTTACCGGCAGGGTGCGTGTGGACGCGCCTTTTTCGGGAAGTGGTGCACTGGCTTG
>NZ_AYXS01000048.1:52718-52987 GCF_000505765.1 Asaia sp. SF2.1
TGCAACGGTCACTTTCGAGCCCGGTGCCCGTACGGCCTGGCATACGCACCCCAAGGGACAGACCATTCTGGTGCTTTCCGGGCTGGGCTGGGTGCAGCGCGACGGCGGCGCGATAGAGGAAGTGCGTCCCGGCGATATCGTGTTTTTCGAGCCCGATGAGAAACACTGGCACGGTGCCTCGGCGCTATGCGCGATGAGCCATGTCGCGATTACCGAGAGCGTCGAGGGTGTTTCCACCCGATGGCTGGATAAGGTGAGCGACGAACAAT
>NZ_AYXS01000048.1:53073-54621 GCF_000505765.1 Asaia sp. SF2.1
AGACCGGAACATGGAAAAGCGGGTTTTGGGAAAAAGCGGACTCGAGGTTTCTGCCCTTGGTCTGGGGTGCATGGGGCTGAGTTTCGGTTATGGTCCCGCCGAAGATCATGAGAGCGCCATCACCTTCCTGCGCGGTGCCTATGAGCGCGGGGTCACGTTTTTCGACACCGCCGAGGCTTATGGCCCCGGCACCAATGAGAGCCTGCTGGGCGAGGCGCTCGCGCCTTTCCGCAAGGATGTGGTGATTGCCACGAAATTCGGCTTTCGCAATGGCCGGCCGGGCGATGGGCTCGACAGTCATCCGGCTCGCATCCGTCAGGTTGCCGAGGACGCGCTCAGGCGCCTGCGTACCGATGTGATCGATCTGTTCTATCAGCATCGTGTCGATCCTGATGTGCCGATGGAGGATGTAGCTGGGACGGTCAAGGAACTCATATGGGAGGGTAAAATCCGCCATTTCGGCCTGTCTGAAGCGGGTGCGGCGTCCATTCGCAAGGCTCACGCGGTGCAGCCAGTCGCTGCCCTGCAAAGCGAATATTCGCTCTGGTGGCGCGAACCCGAACAGGAAATCCTGCCGCTGCTGGAAGAACTTGGCATCGGGTTCGTCCCTTTCAGCCCGCTGGGCAAGGGCTTCCTGACAGGCAAGATCGACACGAGCACACAGTTCAGCGATCAGGATTTCCGCAAGATCGTGCCACGTTTTGCTCCGGAGGCGTTGCAGGCCAATCAGGCGCTGGTCACGCAGCTCGAAGCGATTGCAGCACAGCGTCAGGCCACCCCGGCGCAGATTGCGCTTGCCTGGCTTCTGGCCCGCAAACCCTGGATCGTACCCATTCCCAGTACGCGTCGCCTGTCGCGCCTGGAGGAAAATCTTGGCGGCGCGACACTGGCACTTGGCTCCGATGAATTGCAGGCGATCGACGAGGCGCTGACGCAGATCGACGTTGTGGGTGAACGTTATCCCGCCAGCATGAAAGCGCTCGTGGGACGCTGATCACTCGGGTGCTGGTCAGTCGGGTTGCTGGCCAAGTTGCTGCAGGAGATCCGCATGACGGACACCCCAGCAATAAAGCATTTCCAGCGGTTCGATAAAGCGCTGGCCAAGCGCGGTCAGCCTGTATTCCACATTGGGTGGCATGGTCTGGATCACGACCCGTTCGACCAGACCGGCCGTCTGAAGGTCGCGTAGCGTCTGGGTCATCATCTTTTTCGACAAGCCGGGCAGGTTGCGCTGCAGGGCGCCGGGGCGGGCTGACCCCCCGGACATGTGCAGGGCGTGCAGGATCATGGTCACCCATTTGCCTGAAAACAGCTTGAGCAGGCGTCGTGGGGCGCAATCCTCGGCATACGGGGCCTGACGGTAGCCTGCCAGCAGATCAGGAGACGGGGTGGGGTCGGTCATGGAGCCCTTCAGGTAACCAGGGCACAAAAAGGTGCCGGATTGTGTTTTTTAGTCCCTCGCTCCAGCTTCGCAAAGACAGGAACGACGCTGGAGTATTTCTGATGACCCATACTGCCCTTATCATCGGTGCGACCGGTCTGGTCGGG
>NZ_AYXS01000048.1:54697-59221 GCF_000505765.1 Asaia sp. SF2.1
AGGCGCTTCCCGCCACGGTGTTGCCCATCAAGGCCGACACGCTCGACCCGCAGGGGCTGAAGGCGGCGCTGGCAGATATCGCGCCAAGCCATGTGTTCTTCACTACGTGGACGCGACGAGAGACCGAGCGTGAGAACTGCATCGCCAATGCCGCCATGCTGCGCAATGTATTCGAGGCGCTGCCCAAGCCGGAAGCCCTTGTCCATGCAGCGCTTGTTACCGGGCTCAAGCATTATCTCGGGCCATTCGACGCCTACGCCAAAGGCGCACCACCGGTCACCCCTTTCCGCGAAAGCATGGGGCGACTGGATGTCGAGAATTTCTATTACGCGCAGGAAGACGTGCTGTTTGAGGCATCGCGCAGCCTCAACTTCACGTGGTCGGTGCATCGCCCTCATACGGTAATCGGCTTTGCCATTGGCAATCTGATGAATATGGGCACCACGCTCGCCGTCTATGCCTCGCTGTGCCGCGAGACGGGGATGCCCTTCGTGTTTCCCGGCTCCCCGACCCAGTGGAACGCGCTCACCGATGTCACGGATGCAAGGCAGCTTGCGAGCCAGATTCACTGGGCCTCGACAAACCCGGCCGGGCGTAACCAGGCTTTCAATGTGGTCAATGGCGACGTGTTTCGCTGGTCGAGCCTGTGGGGTGAGCTGGCCAACTGGTTTGGCATCGAGGCGGCGCCCTATCCCGGTGAGGCAACGTCGCTCGAAGCCCTGATGAGCGGCAAGGAGGATGTATGGTCGGCGCTCGCCCAAAAGCATGATCTGGTTGAGCCCGACCTGACCCGTCTGGCCTCGCCGTGGCATACGGATGCAGATCTGGGCCGCCCGGTGGAATGTGTGACCGACATGACGAAAAGCCGTCTATTCGGCTTTACAGGGTATCACGATACACGGCGTTCCTTTGCCGATCTGTTTACCCTGCTGCAGGCGCGAAAACTCATCCCCTGAGACTGGCTGTTGCACCGGGGCAATTCAGCCCCGGCATATTGCTAGGCTACAAGGCCTGTCATCAGATCGGGTGTGCCATCGGGAAAAACCTGTGCGAGCGCTGTGCGTGGCAGGTGCATATGAGCACACAGAATTCCGGCTATGACACTGCGCAGATCGGTTGTCGGTGCGAGATCGCGGTTTTCAAAAAGCTGCCCGGGGCGCAATCCCGGCCATGTTCCGGCGACACGTCCGCCACGCACAGCGCCGCCCGCCAGAAAGGCCACGGCCCCCGTGCCGTGATCGGTCCCGCCCGTGCCATTCATGCGGGCGGTTCGGCCGAATTCGGTCATGGCCAGCACCACTGTGCGTGACCAGGATGCGCCCAGATTGTTTCTCAGGGTTGTCATTCCCTGATCGAGCCGGGCAAGCGGGGCCTTGAGCGCCCCGATCTGGCCCGCATGGGTGTCCCATCCGCCTATTTCCAGGGCGGCGACACGTGGCCCGTCGTCGCGTGACATCATGAGCCCTGCTGCCGAGGCCAGACGTGTGAAACCATCCTCCTTGCGTCCGACCTGCATGGCGCCCTGCGCCAGGGCATTGCCTGAAAAACCACGGGTCAGAAGGCCGTTGTGAAAGGCCGGGCCGGTCAGCCTGTCATGCTCGTTCAGCTTTGCAATCTGGCGGTAAAGCTCGTTTGTGGGATGCTGGCTGCCCGCCGGGGCATAGCTGCCGATGCGGGCGGGACCGCGCAACAACAGGGGCACATCGAGCCCAAGCGACAGACCCAGCCCCTCGGGGTGCTGCCTCTGCCCCGGCAGGAAGGAAACGGCACGATTGAGCCAACCACTGGAGAGGCGATGATCCGCCCCGCTTTCAAGATAATCCTGGGCGTCAAAATGAGAGCGCGTGCGATAGGGGGCGGCAACGGCATGGACTGGAAGCATCTGACCGGCACCATAGAGTTCGTGCAGCCCCGTCAGGGCAGGATGCAGCCCGAATGTACCACCCAGATCGAGCAATCCCTTATCCTGCCCCGGTTCAGGCAGGACAAGCGCCTTGCGCAGCGCAGCGAGCCCGGGGTCGCCATAGGGGGTGACAGCCGCCATGCCATCGAGCGCACCGCGAAGCAGGATCACGACCAGTCGCGCATCCTGAGCCTGACCGGACGAGACGGCGGATGGCGCCGCAAAAGCAAGGGAGGAACGACCGAGAGACCAGCTCGCGGCCAGACCGAGAAGGGCAGAACGACGACGGAGCATCATGGGTCAGCGCCTCTGGAACTCGGGCGAAGAGAAAAGCAGGGTGAAAGCATCGCGCCGTGACCCGGCATGTTGCATGGCCAGATTTGTGGCGGGGCGTAGCAGGGGGCCTAATGCGACCTGAGCCACGGTCTCGGGGTTCTGTTCGGTCAGCCTGCCAGCAAAACGATAGGCCCAGTCGGCTCGGGCCATCATATCGGCAGGGGCCGACCAGTCCGGGGCAAGGTCGCTCCACCCGTTGGGCATGGGGGCATTCCAGACCGGCTGACCCATCGCGGCACAGGCGGCCGCCAGTATCATGGCAGGGGCGTGAGGGTCGTCCGGGTTGCTCGTATCCGCGCTGGTCAGAGCCGGTATCGTTCCCGTGGCGCGCAGGGCGGCGGCTGCATATTCCATGGGTGTACGCAGTTTGCTGCCGTGCGGTGTTGCTCCTGCCAGATCGACAAGGGCCCGGGTCGCATCCTGCAGATTGCCGCCACTGCGCTGTAACGCTGTCATGATGGGGGCGATCTGGGCACGTGTCGGGGTGTCGGTCAGGAAATGCCGGGCGAGTTGCGTGGCGATATGCTTGTACGTTGAGGGATGTGTACTCAGAAATTGCAGGGCCGCAACGCCGCCCGCCTCGCCCTCGGGGAAAAGCTGGCCGAGCAGCGTCTTGCTACCCGGTTGGTGGGCGCGGCGATTGAAGCGGAATCCCGGTGCCTCGGCTTTCATGTCCACGCCCCAGCCGGTCAGGATTGCCGCGAAATTCGTGACGTCGTTCTGTGTGTAGCCAGAGGCAGGCGAGAGCGTGTGCAACTCCAGACATTCCCGCGCCAGATTTTCATTCAGGCCGCGATGCTGCTTCAGGCCGGCGGGACTGTCCGGTCCGATCGAGGCGACATTGTCGAGATACATCAGCATGGCCGGATGACGCATGACGGCAGTCAGCATATCGACGAAGCGTGCGGTCACATGCGGGCGTATGGCCTCGCGCATATAGGCCCCGATGACCGCTTTCGTACGATCCTGCCTCTGGCTGACCGTGAAGTGATTGAACCAGAACCACACCAGCCTCTCGCGAAAGGGCTGCACACCATCGAGCACAGCCTCGAGCTGGGCGGCTATCTCCGCTTGCAGAATAGGTTTGACCAATGGGTTGCCACGCAGTTTTTCCTGTCGCTGCGTACGCAGTGCCACCAGACCATCGGCGCTCGTGCCAAGGGAACCCCAGGACCGGCTTTGCGGGCCTTCAAGCTGCGCCATCAGCCATTGACGCCCTGAATCAGGCGTTGGGGCATCGGGGCAAGCACCCCAGCCAAAGCGGTTTTCCATATCGACAACCTGCATGATCTCTCCTGACGAGGACCGGGATGCGTGGTGACCGGAATGCATTTTGATTGTGTCGAACTGTGTAGGCGCTTTGTGGCGTAAAAACAGCTGTTTTGTAACGATGACGCTCATAGTGGATGACGGGGAGGGGCGGCCCTGAACGCCAGACGAAAGGCCGCGCTCTGTCCACGGCGCGGGGGGACCTATGCTCCCATGTTTTCAAATCCTGCCCGAACGGCTATGGCTCAGCACGAGTGATGACGTGGGACTGGAGGTGTGACATGACGACCATAGCAAGACGTGGCGTCTGCCTCGTGATTTCGGCACCCTCCGGCGCAGGGAAATCGACCATCGCCAATGCGCTGCGCGCGGGTGATTCCAGCCTTGCCCATTCCGTATCGGTCACCACGCGTGCCCCGCGTCCCGGCGAGAAAGAGGGCATACATTACCATTTTCGCAGCATGGACCAGTTTCGCGACATGGCCGCGAAAGGGGAATTGCTGGAATGGGCCGAGGTGTTCGGTCGCGGTTACGGCACACCCCGTGCGCCCGTCGAGGCCGCGCTCGCCAGCGGGCGGGACATGGTGTTCGATATTGACTGGCAGGGGCACAGGCTCCTGCGCGCGGCGCTGCCGGACGACGTAGTAAGCCTTTTCGTGCTCCCCCCCTCGATGAAGGAGCTCGATCGCCGCCTGCGCTCGCGGGCTTCGGATGCGGAATCCGAAATCGACAAGCGCATGGGCGCGGCTCTGGCCGAAATTTCGCACTGGAGCGAATTCGATCATGTGATCGTCAATGCCGAACTAGATCGCGCCGTGCGGGAGGCACAGTCGATTCTGGTCGCAGCGAGGCTCAAGACGAAGCGTCAGCATGGCCTGGCTGATCTTATGAAGGAATATGAGGCGAACAAGCCCGGCTGAGAGCCGGGTGCGTGTGGTGATAACTGCCCTGTACTGACAGTATACCTGCACTTTGCCTGCATCATTTCGCATGATGCCTGTTTGTCGTTAGGATGG